>NZ_JAJEPR010000004.1:0-208578 GCF_020686945.1 Fusicatenibacter faecihominis
CAGCCAAAAGTGTTCATTCATGCAAGCATGATTCACACTTTCGACCGGAAATCTATCTGTCTCTGCCAGCTCGATTCTGCTTCGCTGCATCTCGCTGTGGCTTCTCGCCATATAGATTTCCAGCCAAAAGTGTTCATTCATGCAAGCATGATTCACACTTTCGACCGGAAATCTATCTGTCTCTGCCAGCTCGATTCTGCTTCGCTGCATCTCGCTGTGGCTTCTCGCCATATAGATTTCCAGCCAAAAGTGTTCGTTCATGCAAGCATGACTCACACTTTTGACCGGAAATCTATCTGTCTCTGAATAGTTACATTTTATCAAAAAACATCGCGGCAGACAACCTTGACTTTACCTATGGGCGGTGTTAAAATTTCAAATAGTAGAAGAAAACCAGGAGGTTTGACAAAATGAGTTACGATAAGCTTAATGAAAAGATTATGGATATGCAGGATGAAATTATCAAAGCCGTTCAGGGCTGTGTACAGATCGACAGTGTAAAAGCTGCTCCGGAAGAGGGAGCTCCCTACGGAAAAGGCTGCCGTGCAGCTCTGGATTACGCTCTGAAGCTGGGCGAGAGCCTGGGGTTCAAGACCGGAAACGTGGGTAACCGTGTGGGTTATGTGGAGTTCGGTGAGGGCGACGAGATGGTCGGCGTTCTGGGTCATCTGGACGTTGTTCCGGTGGGCGAAGGCTGGACTTATCCTCCCTTCGGAGCAGAGATCCACGACGGTAAACTCTATGGCCGTGGCGTGCAGGACGATAAGGGACCGACCATCGGCGCCATCTACGGACTGAAAGCGATCCGCGATCTGGGCCTGCCGATCAACCGCCGTATCCGTGTCCTTTTCGGTACTGATGAGGAGAACGGTTCTTCCTGCGTTCGTTATTATATCGAGAACGGCGGAGAGCTTCCGACTCTGGGCTTCACCCCCGATGGCGATTATCCGCTGATCTTCTGTGAGAAAGGCGCTCACAACATGCTGGTAGGCAAGAAAATCACCGATCCGGGCAAGATCAAAGTGAAATCTTTCCACGGCGGCATCGCAGCCAACGTGGTAACTCCCTACTGCAAACTGGTGGTAGAGGGCGATATTCCGGTAGCTGAAGTGGAAGGTGTCCGCGTACATAAAGAAGGAAACGACACTATCGTTGAGGCAGACGGTTTCGGCGCTCATGGAAGCACTCCGGAGAAAGGTATCAACGCAGCAGAGCGTCTCTTTGAGGCAGTCAAAGACGTTGATTTCGGCGGCGATTTCCAGCACATGATCAACTTTGTGAGAAACGAGCTGAACGGCGAGACCAACGGTAAGACTCTTGGCATCTACTATCAGGATGACGAGACCGGCGAGACTACAGTAAACCTTGGCGTTGTAAATTACGACGGCGAGGAGATGAGCCTGACCCTGGATATCCGCTATCCGAAGAACGCAGTTGTGGCAGATGTCAGCGCCAATGTGGAAGCTGCTCTTAAGAAAGAGGACATGGGCGTTCTTCGCTGCATAATCACCCCGATCCTTTATATCTCCAAAGAGACTCCGCTGATCAAGAAGCTCTGCAAGGTTTATGCAGAGGAGACCGGCGAACACCTGGAGCCCCTGGCAATCGGCGGTGGTACTTATGCGAAAGCCTTCAAGAACATGGTTGCGTTCGGACCGGAATTCCCGGGACAGGGCAGCGCCATCCATCAGCCGAACGAGTTTGTCGAGATCGACAAGATGATGAAATCCTGCCAGATCGTAGCAGCAGCGATGTATGAGCTGGCTCAGAAAGACTGATAACAAATGAAAAAAGCCTTGCGAATCTGGCGGACAGACCGTAGGGGATAGTGATCCGCCGCGGCATTCTGATTTTCAGCGTGCCGTGGCGGATTCTTTTTTGAAAAATAAGAGAAAGGAATTGAGATGATCAGACGGATATTTTCTTATATCGGACCTTATAAAAAATACGGGATTCTGGCGGCTGTCTGTATTGTGGCGGAGACCTTTTTTGAGCTCATTGTGCCTTTTATCATGGCAGATATGGTGGATGTGGGTGTGGCAAACGGCGATAAGACCTATATTTTTCAGCGGGGAGCCCTGATGGTGTTCTGTGCGCTGGCAGCGCTGGCCATTGGTATCGCAAGCGCCAGATTTTCTGCTATCTGCGGCCAGGGCCTGGGAGCGGAGTTGAGGAAGGCGGAATACCAGAAGCTCCAGGAATTTTCTTTCGGAAACATGGATCATTTTCGGGTTTCTTCTCTGATCACGAGACTGACCGGGGATGTGACCACGATCCAGAACTCTGTTTCTACAGGCATGCGTCCGGCCTGCAGAGCGCCTTTTATGATGGTGCTGGCTCTGGGCCTGTCTTTTTTTATCAACCGTTCCCTGGCGGTGGTCTTCTTTGTGGCCCTGCCGATATTGGCGGTGCTGCTTTTTCAGATCATCCGCCATGTGCGCCCCTTGTATGGGAAAATGCAGGGGGCCATGGATCTCGTGAACCGGATTGTGCAGGAGAATTTAACGGCGGTGCGTGTCGTAAAATCCTACGTCCGGGGAGACTATGAGATCGAAAAATTTGAGGAGGTCAACGATAACCTGGAGACAATTTCCGAGCGGGCTTTCCGGCTGGCAGTCTTAAATATGCCGGCCATGCAGCTGGTTATGTACTCCACAATCCTGGCGATCCTCTGGTTTGGAGGAAAACAGATCCGGATCGGCAGCATGAAGGTGGGAGAGCTCACGGGATTTTTAAGCTATGTGCTCCAGGTTTTAAACTCCCTCATGATGATTTCTAACGTCTTTATGATGCTGACCCGCTCCCTGGCTTCAGGACGCCGTGTTCTGGAGGTCATCGATGAAGAGCCGGAGATCAAAGATCATGGATCGAAGGAGAAAAAAGTCACCGAAGGAAGCGTCACCTTCGATCATGTCTGGTTCAAATACCGGAAAGAGGCGAAGGAATATGTACTTTCCGATGTGAGCTTTGAGATTCCTGCTGGAAAGACCGTGGGGATTGTGGGGCAGACCGGAGCGGCCAAGACAACGCTGGTTCAGCTGATTCCAAGGCTCTATGAAGCCACAAAAGGAATCGTGAAGGTGGACGGCGTGCCGGTGGAGGAGTACAGTCTCGCCCATCTTCGAGATGCCGTGGCCATGGTGCTTCAGAAAAACACGCTGTTTTCCGGAAGTCTGCGGGAAAATCTTCTCTGGGGAAATCCGGAGGCCTCCGATGAGGAGCTCTTAAGGGCCTGCCGCATCGCCCGGGTGGACGAATTTCTGGACCGGCTGGAAAACGGCCTTGATACGGAGATGGGTCAGGGCGGAAGCAACATCTCCGGCGGACAGAAGCAGAGAATCTGTATTGCCCGGGCCATCCTGAAGAAACCGAAAATATTGATTCTGGATGATTCCACCAGCGCTGTTGATACGGCCACGGAGGTGGAAATCCAGAAGCGGCTTCGGGAGGAACTGCCTCATATGACCCGGATCATCATTGCCCAGCGGATTTCCTCCGTGAAGCAGGCGAATCTCATTCTGGTGCTGGACGATGGAAAACTGGAGGCTGCCGGCACGCATGAGGAACTGATGAAGTCCTGTGAAATTTATCGGGAGATCGCCGAATCCCAGAGAAAGGGGGCGCTCTGATGGCAAAGTATGTGGGTTACAAACGACCGAAAGATACGAAAAAGACCTTAAAACGGATGCTTCATTATATGGGGATCCATAAGTGGTCCATGGCTCTGGTGGCTGTGCTGGTCTGCATCAGCAGTTCGGCTAATATTTTCGGCACCTATCTCGTGAAGCCGGTGGTCAATAAATACATCCTTTCGGGAGACGTGCCGGGGCTGATCCGGATGCTGATTTTTATGGGAATCCTCTATGGAGCAGGAGTGGCGGCCACCTTCGGCTATGGCCAGCTCATGTCCCGGACGGCCCAGAAGGTGGTGGCGGAGATCCGCTCGGATCTTTTCTCTCATGTGCAGAAACTGCCGCTCACCTATTTTGACGCCCATACCCACGGGGAAATGATGAGCCGTTTCACCAATGATGTGGACACGATCCAGGAGGCCTTGAATAACAGCTTTTCCATGATGATTCAGAGTTTCCTGGTGCTGACGGGAACCGTCACGATGCTGATGGTCTTAAATGTGCCGCTGTCTCTCATCGTGCTGTTTTTCCTGAGTTGTATGTTTGCCTTCATCAAGTATAACAGCAAACGGAGCAAGCGTTATTTCAACGAGCAGCAGGCGGCCATGGGAGAACTCAACGGTTTCGTGGAGGAGATGGTGGCCGGCCAGAAGGTGGAGAAAGTCTTCAACCATGAGGCCATCAATTTTGCAACCTTCTGTGAGAAAAATGAGAAGCTCCGGAAGGCATCCACGGCGGCGCTGTCCTACTCGGGAATGACGGTTCCCACAATCGTGGCCCTTTCCTATTTTAATTACGCGGCTTCCGCCTGCATGGGCGGTCTCTTCGCGATCGCAGGACGGATGGATCTCGGAAGTCTGGCTTCCTATCTGGTTTATGTGCGCCAGAGCGCCATGCCGATGAACCAGTTCACCCAGCAGCTGAATTTCATCCTTTCCGCCCTTTCCGGTGCGGAACGGATATTTGAGATCATGGACGAGGAGCCGGAGATCGACGAAGGAAAAGTGATGCTCTGCGAGGTGACAGAGATGCCGGAAGGCGGTCTGAAAGAGACCGACTCCTACAGCGGTTCCTACGCCTGGAAAAAAGAAAACGGGGAGCTGATTCCCTTAAAAGGAGACGTGCGTTTTCACGACGTGGTCTTTGGCTACACGGAGAAACGGCGGATTCTGGATGGCATCAGTCTCTTTGCCAAGCCGGGACAGAAGATCGCTTTCGTGGGTTCCACAGGTGCCGGAAAGACGACGATCATCAATCTGGTGAACCGCTTCTATGAGATCCAGTCGGGGGAGATCACCTACGACGGTATCGATATCCGTAAGATTCAGAAGGATGATCTTCGCCGGTCTCTCTCTATGGTGATTCAGGACACCCATCTTTTTACCGGAACGATTATGGAAAATATTCGCTACGGCCGGCTGGATGCCACGGATGAGGAGGTGCGTGAGGCGGCGAGAGTGGCCAGCGCCGATTCCTTTATTCGCCGTCTGCCAATGGGTTACGACACGATGCTCTATGCCGACGGAAGTAACCTTTCTCAGGGCCAGCGGCAGCTTCTGGCGATCGCCCGGGCTGCGATTTCCCGGCCTCCGGTGCTGATTCTGGACGAGGCTACCAGCTCCATCGATACCCGCACGGAAGCTCTCATCGAGAAAGGCATGGATGCCCTTATGGAGAACCGGACGGTTTTCGTCATCGCTCACCGGCTTTCCACAGTGAAAAATTCCAAGGCCATCCTGGTTCTGGAAAAGGGAAAGATCATCGAGAGAGGGGATCATCAGGAGCTTTTGGAAGAAAAAGGGCGCTATTATCAGTTATATACAGGAAAAGTGGAGCTGGATTAAAACAAATCAGAATATTCAGGCTTGTATCCTGAGCAGAAAAAGTGTAGTATTAGAGATGACAGAAACATCTGGGAGGAATGAATATGACAGTAGAAGAATTGATCGCAATGCTTGAGATGCAGGAAGAGATCCTGCAGTTTAATCATTTTACCAATGAGGATGCCTGGGAACTTGGAAATATCATGGTGGCAGAGGCCAGACGAAGAAAGATGCCAGTGGTCATCAGCATCCGCCTGAACAACGGATATACCGTATTCCAGTATGCGGGAGACGGCACGAACCTTCACAATGAAAACTGGCTCCGGAGAAAATTCAACACCGTGAAAACACTGGAAAAGAGCAGCCTTTATACCTACATGCTGCTTCGGAAGAACGAAGAGACCATGGAAAATCTTTTCCTGGATGAAAAAGAATATGCCTGCTGCGGCGGCGGTTTCCCGGTTCGGGTGGAAGAAGTGGGCGTGATCGGAGCCATTCTGGTGTCCGGTCTGGACCATGTCTCCGACCACGATTTTATTGTGAAATGTGTGAGCAGATATCTGCATATCGATGAAGTGCCGAGAATCCGGGGCGACATCCTTTCCTGAAAAAATTTATGACCAGAAGGCCTTTTCCATATCCTCCGGAAGCGGAGCGGTAAAGGAAAGGGCCTTTCCTGTTATGGGATGAAGAAAGGAAAGGCGGTGGGAGTGGAGCGCCTGGCGGCTGATCCGGCTGCACTCGGGATAATAGAGATAATCTCCGATCAGGGGACAGCCGATATAGCCCATATGAACCCGGATCTGATGAGTCCGGCCGGTTTCCAGCTTTAAGGAAACCAGAGAGAGACCATTTCGAATCTCCAGTCGTGCAAAATGGGTCACGGCCGGTTCACCGGTCTCAAAGTTGACCTCCCGCAGGATGGCAGAGCCTTTTTTCCTGCCGATTGGAGCGGAGATCGTGCCATTTTCAGGGGGAATTCCCTTGACGATGGCCAGATATTCTCGGTGAATCTCCCGTTTTCCGACCATATCGGAAAGGATGGAGGCGGAGAGCAGGTGTTTGGCGACGATGAGAAGGCCTGTGGTGTCCCGGTCCAGCCGGTTGATACAGCGGTAGACGAAATCCTCTCCGTGCTGCTGATAATGCCAGGTGAGGGCATCGGCCAGGGTGTTTCCGTGGTTCTGAAAAGAAGGGTGGATGGGCATGTCAGCGGGCTTATTGACCACCAGCAGGTCCTCATCCTCATAAACGATCTCAAAAGGAAGGGGAGCGGGCATGATCGCCTCGCTCCCTTCTGCTTTTTCCAGAAGACGGACCCGGATCCGGTCGCCGGCCTTTAACGCTACTGTCGTAAAGGTTGGCTGAGCGTTTCTCAAAAGGCCGTCTTCTGTCTCTTTGAGCTGCCGAAGCAGATGTCTCGAATATCCCTTCTCTCGGAGAAAATCTCCGATTTTTCTGCCTTCCTCGGCAGCGGTGATCTGATATTCAAAAATCCGTTCCATTTAATATGCTTTTACCTCGTTCCAGAGCTCATTGTACTCAAAATCCATATCCGATCCAAGATAAGTGTAGGTCTCACAGTTTTTCAGCATGTCCGCTGTGGGGAAAGCGATCGTGCTGTTGCGGATATCGTCGTCTTCGATAAGGGCTCTGGCTGCTTTGTTCGGGGTGGAATAGGTGATGTACTCAAAATTCTTGAGGGCGATTTCCGGGCGGCAGAGGAAATCCAGAAATTTCAGGGCATTTTCTTTGTGCCGGGCGTTTTTCGGGATGACCCAGCCGTCGATCCAGACGTTGGAGCCCTCCTTCGGGATCACATATTCCAGGTTCGGGTTTTCTCTCTGGGTGTAGATGGCCTCTCCGGAGTAGATGACGCCGAGAGCGGCCTCGTTTCCGATCATTTTATCGCGGACCTGATCGACCACATAGGCCTGAACCAGATCTTTCTGTTCCTTCAGGGAATCGGCGGCTTCCTGAAGCTCCTTGCTGTCGGTGGAGTTTAAGGAATAGCCGAGACGTTTCAGGGCTACGGCAAAGGTGTCGCGGACGCTGTCCTGCATGAGAATTTCATCCTTGTATTTCTCATCCCAGAGGATATCCCAGCTGTCCACGGGTTCGTCTACCATGGTCTTGTTGTAAAGGATACCCACGGTACCCCAGCAATAGGGGACGCAGTAGCGGTTTCCGGGGTCAAACTGCTCGGCGGATTTCAGATAATCCGGATCGATGTTGGAAATATTCGGGATTTTGTCGTAATCCAACGGCTCCAGAAGGTCGTTTTCGATCATTTTCTGCACCATATAATCGGAGGGACAGATGACATCGTAGACGACAGCGCCGGCTTCCACTTTGGGGTACATGATTTCGTTGGTCTCAAATTCATCATAGATGATGGAAATGCCGGTCTCTTCCTCGAATTCATCCAGCACATCGGGATCGATATATTCTCCCCAGTTATAGACCACCAGGGAATTGGAGGTGGCGGCATCTGCTGGATCTTCTTTTTTACAGCCGGAAAAGGTAAGAGCGGCAAGAAGGAGTGTGGCTCCCAGTACAATCGAACGTTTCATGGCGATGGCTCCTTTTCAGATTAGTCAGCTTTCTTTCTGCGCTTCGGGCGGTAATTGGAGAGCAGAAGAAGGATCAGTACGGCGAGAAAAAGCAGGCTGGAAAGGGCATACATTTCCGGTTTGATGCCTTTTTTTACCTCTGTATAGATCTTGGTGGAAAGCGTGTCAAAACCGGCTCCCTTTACAAAGTGGGTGATGACGAAATCATCCAGGGACATCGTGAAAGCCAGGAGGAAACCGGAGAGGATTCCGGGCATCAGGTCCGGAAGGGTGGTTTTGTAAAAAGCGTAAAATGGGGTGGCTCCAAGATCCAGGGCGGCCTCATAGGTGTAGCGGCTGGTCTGCCGGAGCTTCGGCATGATGCTTAAGATCGTGTAGGGAATATTAAAAGTAATATGTCCGATCAGCACGGTCCAGAAGCCGAAGGGCAGCTCCCGGTCAAAATGGGAAAGGAAATTTCCGATGACCAGGAAAACCAGCATCAGGGAGATACCGGTGACGATCTCTGCATTCAGCATGGGTATGTTGGCGATGCCCATGAAAAGGGAACGCCAGCGTTTTTTCATATTGTTCATGGCCATGCAGGCGCAGAGGCCGATGAGGGTGGCCATTAGAGCGGAGAGAAAGGCGATGACCATCGTATTTCGAAAGGCCAGAAGGATCTCTTCATTCTGGAAAAGTTCGGTGTACCAGCGGGTGGTAAAACCGCCCCAGCGGGCCCGGCTCTTGGACTGGTTGAAGGAGAGCACCATCAG
This sequence comes from Fusicatenibacter faecihominis, assembly GCF_020686945.1. Taxonomy (NCBI): domain Bacteria; kingdom Bacillati; phylum Bacillota; class Clostridia; order Lachnospirales; family Lachnospiraceae; genus Fusicatenibacter; species Fusicatenibacter faecihominis. The sequence goes on from NZ_JAJEPR010000004.1 coordinate 8,784, forward strand.
TGTCAGGATGGGCGCGTACAAAAGCACGAAAATAAAGACCAGATAAATATTGGAGCAGACTTTTTTCAGTGTTTTCATTTAGAATGACGCCCCCTTTCCCTCTTTGTCGTATTTGTTCATGATGGCCATACTGATGGCGATGAAGATCATCAGCACGAGGGAGAGTCCGCTTCCCATGTGCCAGTTGTTGACCTGTTTGAACTGCTGCTCGATGACGTTTCCAATGAGCAGGATCTTGCTTCCGCCCAGAAGGTCGGAGAGCACGAAAGTGGTCATGGCGGGCACGAACACCATCGTGATACCGCTTATGACTCCCGGAAGAGTCAGCGGGAAAATAACCTTCGTGAAGGTCTGGAATTTATTTGCCCCCAGATCCTCGGCTGCCTGGATCACGCTTAAGTCTACCTTGATGAGACTATTATAAATAGGAAGCAGCATGAAGGGCAGGAAGTTGTAGATCATACCCAGAATGATAGCGTAGGGAGTATTGATGATCCTTAAGGTGGGCAGATGGAGAAAACGGAGCACGGTGTTGATGACGCCGTTTTTCTCCAACAGGGTCTGCCAGGCCATGGTCCTAAGCAGAAAGTTCATCCACATCGGGATGATGAAGATCAGGACGATGAGCTGGCTCTTGTTTCCTTTTAATTTGCTTAAAATCATGGCCAGAGGATAGGACATGACAAGACAGGCCACGGTGCTTACCAGAGAGAGGAGCAGGGCCAGCCACAGGGATTTGAGATAGTGGGGGGCCAGGATCCGCTTGACATTTTCAAGGGTAAAGCTTCCGTCATCCCCGGTGAAGCCGTAATAGATCACCATGAGGAGTGGAATCGCGATAAAGGCTACGGTCCAGACGAGGAAAGGACCGGCCAGGAGAGCTTTGTTTTTAGTTTTCAATATTGGCAGCCTCCTCATCTTCAGATTCCGGTTTGTTCATGATCTGGATATCGAAGGGATCCACGGAAATGCCAACCTTCGTACCTACGGGGAAACAGTCGGTGCTGTGTACCAGCCACTCGTAGCCATTTGCCATGACCTCCATCTCATAATGGACGCCTTTGAAGATCAGATGGGTGACAACGCCGTCGATGATGCCTTCCTCGGGTTTGACGAGATCCACATCCTCGGGACGGATCACGACGTCCACCGGGCGGTTCTGGCCGAAGCCGGTGTCCACGCAGCGAAATCTGACGCCGAGGATCTCCACTAGTTTATCCTCCAGCATGATGCCGTCGATGATGTTGCTGTCTCCGATAAAGTCGGCGACGAAGGCATTTTCCGGCTCATTGTAGATATCCACAGGAGTGCCGATCTGCTGAATGTAACCCTGGTTCATGACCACGATGGTATCGGACATCGTGAGGGCCTCCTCCTGGTCGTGGGTGACATAGATGAAGGTGATACCCAGTTCATTTTTCAGGCGGATCAGCTCGTACTGCATGTCCTGACGGAGTTTCAGGTCCAGAGCGCCTAAGGGCTCGTCCAGAAGCAGGACCTTTGGCTCGTTTACAATGGCGCGGGCGATGGCGATACGCTGCTGCTGGCCGCCGCTTAAGGAATCCGGATTCCGGTTTTCAAAACCGTCCAGGTTTACGAGCTTTAAAGCGTATTTGATCTTATCCTGAATGTAGGCGTCGCTTTTTTTCTTGATCTTGAGGCCGAAGGCAATGTTCTCGGCGATGGTCATATGGGGAAAAAGGGCGTATTTTTGGAAAACGGTATTCAGCTGTCGTTTGTTTGGCGGAAGGGAAGTGATATCCTTGCCGTCAAAGATGATCCGGCCCTGATCGGGGGTCTCAAAGCCGCCGATGAGGCGCAGCGTCGTGGTCTTTCCGCATCCGCTGGGGCCGAGGAGCGTGAGGAACTCATTCTCACGGATATAGAGATTCAGATCGTCCAGGACCATCTGGCCGTCGTAGGATTTGGAAATATGCTGTAAATCGATGAGATGTTTGCTCATGGTCGTTTTTTCTCCTTCGTGGTTGATTAGAAGCTCGGGGGAGAGCTGATCCAGAGAACCTGGGCCGGCGTCTTGCTGGGGTTCTTGAGGTAATGACTCTTGTTGGGGATCAGATAAAAGGTTTCCCCTTTTTTGGCTTTATAATTCTTATTTCCGATATGGATTGTGACCGTTCCGGTAAGGACATAGCCAAATTCCTCTCCCTCATGAGGAAGATCCATATAGGTGGTGCCGCCGGGCCCGAGAGTCAGGCGGATGGGTTCCATGATGTTCCGCTGAGCGTTGGGAACAATCCACTCGATGGTGTTGTTCAGCTCAGGATCGGTTTTAACGAAGTAATCTTCGGCTTTGAAAACGATCTGCTCCTCGGGAGCTTCGTAGAAAAATTCATTAAGGCTGCTGCCCAGGACCTGCAGGATATCTGTCAGAGTAGCGATGGAAGGGGAGGTCAGATCCCGCTCCAGCTGGGAAATAAATCCCTTGGACAGTTCGGAACGGTCTGCCAGCTCTTCCTGGGTCAGACCCTTGGCGATCCTGAGGTCCTTGATCTTCTTGCCTATCTCCATATAGTCACCTTCTTCTTAAGGAATACAGACAAATTGCTTCGCTCGAAGCAGCTCACGCAATTTTGCATCCATGTAATTCTAAACTTCAAGTTTAGTTGCACTAAACAATGATTATACAGAATCCGCGCAGAATGTCAACCACATTTTTGTAAAAAACATACGCAATTTCTATTAACAAAAAGGGAGGTTTATGGTAAAATAAAGAAAAATGTGCGAAGAAACGGAATCTTTCTGTCCGTTTTTAACAGAATCGAGAAGCAGGAGGACAAGAAAATGTACAACAGTAACGATAAATATGTGGCATATGTGGGCACCTACACCCATGGAAGCAGCATTGGCATCCATGTCTACGATCTGGATGTGGAGAACGGCTACATGACCGAGCGGAATGTGGTGCCGGTAAACAACGCTTCCCATATCGCCAAATCCAACAACGGCAAATATCTCTATTCCATCGCCGATGAGGGAGTGGCTGTGATGAAGATCGGAGCCGACGGCGGCCTGACCCCGATCAATAAAGTGGGGATTGATGGCATGAGAGGCTGTTTCCTTTCCACCGATAAGGCAGGAAAATTCCTCTTTGTGGGCGGCTACCACGACGGAAAAGTCACTGTGGTACACACCCACAGTGACGGAAGACTGGGAAGAGTCATGGACGGCATTTTCCATAAAGGTCTCGGCAGCGTGGCAGAGAGAAACTTCCGGCCCCATATCAGCTGTGTGATGCCCACACCGGACAACAAGTTCCTCTGCGTCGTGGACAGCGGCGTGGACCATATCAATATCTATACGGTCAATCCCACGACCGGCCGCCTGAAAATGGTGGATATTCTCCGCTGTGAGCTGGAATCTGCTCCCCGCTGGATTCGTTTCAGCCGCGACGGCAAGTTTGCCTATGTGATCTGTGAGCACAGCAACGAGATTCTGGTATATACTTATGACGGTTCCGGACGGCTGCCGGAGTTCGAGCTGGTTCAGAAAGTTCCGACTTATCTGGACAACGACGAAAGCGCGAAGGCCGCTTCCGCTCTGAAGATTTCCCCGAGCGGCGATTATCTCTACTGTTCTACAGCGGGAGAGGAGACTGTGGGAATCTTTAAGATCGATCACGAGACCGGCAAGCTTACGAAGATCTGCATACTTCCGATCAGTGGCAAGTACCCCAAGGATGTGGCAGTCTTCCCGGATGAAAAGACGCTGGTGGTCTTAAATCACGAGTCCAACGAGATTCGCTTTTTCCAGGTGGACTACGAGAAAGGCCTCATGGTCATGAAAGGAAAACCCATCCGCATCGAAACACCGAACTGCATTCTGATTTCCAAGGTCGGAGAATTTACAGACTAATAACAAATAAAATGGACATGTCGCCTACCGGCGACATGTCCATTTTATTTGTTAAAGAAACGGATCAGATTGTCCATACGGGACGGGATGCTTGCAAAAAGCATATCGAGAAGCGTGATGGCGGCCATGGCTTCCACCACGACAACAGCTCTCGGAACGATGATCGGGTCGTGACGGCCTTTGATCCGGACGCGGATATTTTCACCGCTCTTGTTGACTGTATCCTGTTCCATGGAGATGGAGGGCGTGGGCTTGATGGCAGCCCGGAAAATGATATCGCTGCCGTCGCTGATGCCGCCCAGGATGCCGCCGGAATGATTGGCCAGCTTTTCGAGGGTTCCGTCAGAGGTATAGGCGTAGGGGTCGTTATTCTGGCTTCCGCGGGCTCTGGCCACAGCGAAGCCGTCGCCGATCTCGAAACCCTTGACTGCTCCGATGGAAAGAATAGCTTTTCCGAGGTTGGCGTTCAGCTTTTCGAAGGCGGGATCGCCCACGCCGGGCTTCATGCCGCGGATGATGCATTCGATGACACCGCCGGCGGAATCGCCCTCCTTCATAAGGCCGTCGAGATATTCTGAAGCCTCCTGGGCAGCAGCTGCGTCGGGCATGCAGAGGGGATTCAGGGAAGTCTCTTCGATCTGAAAACGCTCTGGGTGGATTTTTACCGGGCCGATGGAGCGGGTGTAGGTGAAAAGCTGAATCCCTAAGCTGTTTAAAATCTTGACGGCGATGGCTCCGGCAGCCACCCGGCCGATGGTCTCTCTTCCAGAGGAGCGGCCGCCGCCCCGGTAATCCCGGAAACCGTATTTCATATCATAAGTCATATCCGCGTGACCCGGACGGTAGTAGCTCGCGATCTCGCTGTAGTCGGCAGAGCGTTGGGAGGTGTTCCGCACGAGGAGGGAGATGGGAGTTCCGGTGGTTTTTCCCTCGAAGACGCCGGAGAGGATTTCTACCTGATCGCCTTCCTTCCGGGGGGTAGAGTAGCGGCTGGTCCCCGGTTTTCTCCGGTCCAGAAAGACCTGAATATCAGCCTCCGTGAGAGAGAGGCCGGCCGGGCAGCCATCCACAACCACGCCGACGCCGGCACCGTGGGATTCGCCCCAGGTGGTGATACGGAAAATAGTTCCATAAGTTGAACCTGACATAATCATCATTCCTTATATAATATTTAGTCGTATGAAACGATTATAATGGAAAGAAAAAAAGATTTCAAGGTTTCTTAAATCTTTTGAAAAAAATCAGGGCTGTGATTGACAAAGAAGGGCGAAAAACATATAATGGCGATAGTAATGCCATGAAGAAGCGTTCGATGGATTGTCTGTTTTGCGGATGATCGAAAGGAGTTATGGAATCATGATAAAGATTTTCCGGACCATAGACGGGCATATTCATCAGTTGAATGAAGCGTCTGAGGGCTGCTGGGTGGTGCTTGCCAATCCCACGGCTACAGAAATTCTGGAAACAGCCAACAAATATCATATTGATCAGGATGATCTTCGGGCACCTCTGGATGAAGAAGAGAGATCGCGTATTGAGGTGGAAGATAATTACACCCTGATCCTGGTAGATATTCCTGTCATCGAGGAACGAAATGAGAAGGACTGGTTCGGCACGGTGCCGCTGGGTATCATCATTTCGGAGGATATGATCTTTACGGTCTGCCTGGAAGAGACTCCTGTTCTGGATGCTTTTATGGATGGGAGAGTCAGGAATTTCTTTACCTATAAGAAGACGCGCTTTATCCTGCAGATCCTTTACCGGAATGCCAGCATGTACCTGCATTACCTCCGTATTCTGGATAAAAAAAGTGAGGTCATGGAGCAGAAACTTCACGGTTCACCGAAGAATCAGGAGATCATCGAGCTTCTGGAGATGCAGAAATCTCTGGTATATTTCACCACCTCCCTCCGGGTGAACGAGGTGGTGCTGGAGAAACTTCTGAAAGTGGAAAGTATCAAGAAATATCCGGAGGACACGGATCTACTGGAGGATGTCATCACCGAGAACAAGCAGGCCATCGAGATGGCCCATGTTTATACGGGTATCCTCAACAGCATGATGGACACCTTCTCGTCGGTCATTTCCAATAATGTCAATGGCGTTATGAAATTTCTGACAACGATAACTATCGTCATGGCGATTCCCACCATGGTATTCAGCGCTTACGGAATGAACCTGAATCTCAGCGGAATCCCGTTTTCCGTCAGTCATGACGGTTTCCTGATCGTTATCCTGATCTCTCTGGCTTTAAGCCTTGTGGTGGCGCTGATCTGCTCCAAGAAAGATCTCTTCTGACCCTGAGGCAAAACAGTTTTACAGAAAGGAACCGATATGAATTTTCTGAATAAAATGGAAAGAAAGTTTGGCAGATATGCGATCCATAATCTTTCTGCCTATATCATTGCTCTTTATGTGGCAGGCTATCTTTTATACTTCTTTGCTCCTGCCAGTATTTTCAGCTATCTGACTCTCGAGCCCTATTATATTCTGCACGGTCAGATCTGGAGACTGGTGACCTGGATTCTGATTCCGCCGGAGTCACCGGGTATTTTTACCATCATTATGCTGTTTTTCTATTATTCTCTTGGAAACAGTCTGGAACAGACCTGGGGAGCTTTCCGTTACAACGTCTACATTTTCATGGGAATGATCTCGACGGTTCTGGGCGCTTTTCTCCTCTATGCGATTTTCGGAGGAAACGTGCTTTTCGGCAATGCCCTTTTCAGTACCTACTATATTAATATGTCGATCTTCCTCGCTTTTGCTGTAAGTTATCCGAATATGCAAGTCATGCTGTACTTTTTCATCCCTATCAAGATGAAATGGATGGGTATCCTGTACGGCTTTTTCATCGTATATTCCTTCGTGAAGAGCAGCTGGGTCGGTAAAGTGGCGATCATTGCTTCTCTGCTGAATTTCATCGTCTTCTTCCTGATGACTCGCGATTACCGCAGAGTTTCTCCGAAGGAGATCCGGAGAAAGCAGGATTTCAAACGCCAGATGGACACCGCAAAGCCCGGAAACGGCAGACAGCCTATGCACAAATGTGCTGTGTGCGGACGGACCGAGCTGGACGGGGACGATCTGGAGTTCCGTTACTGCTCCAAGTGTGACGGAAATTACGAGTACTGTCAGGATCATCTCTTTACCCACCAGCATGTCCATAAAAAACAGTGAGGTGAAAGGATTATGAAAAAAACGAAAATTGTATGCACCATGGGACCTAACACCAGCGACAGAAACCTTCTTCGTGACATGATATTGGCCGGAATGGATGTGGCCAGATTCAATTTCTCTCATGGAGACCACGAGGAGCACGAAAAGAGAATAGAAACTTTAAAGGAACTTCGGGATGAGCTGGATCTGCCCATCGCCATGCTTCTGGATACGAAGGGACCGGAGATCCGTACCGGCCTCTTAAAAGACGGAAAAAAAGTGAACCTGGAGACGGGAAACGAGTTTTCCCTGTACTTAACAGAGCAGGAGGGCGACGAGCACGGCACCTCCATCACTTACCAGGAACTTTCCAAGGACGTAAAACCGGGAGACACGATCCTGATTGACGACGGTCTGATCGGGCTGACGGTAAAAGAGATCACAGCGGACGCGATCGTCTGTCAGGTAGCCAATGGCGGCGAGTTGGGACAGAGAAAGGGCGTCAATGTGCCTAACGTCAGCGTTGGCCTGCCTGATGTGACAGACAAAGACAAAGAAGATATCCTTTTTGGTATTACCCAGGGCTTTGATTTCATTGCAGCTTCTTTTGTGCGGAGCGCCGAGTGCATCCGTACGATCCGCAGCCTTTTAAAAGAGAACGGCGGCAAGCACATGCAGATCATTGCCAAGATCGAGAATGCGGAAGGTGTGGAAAACATCGATGCGATCCTGGAGGAGGCCGACGGCATTATGGTGGCCAGAGGCGACCTCGGAGTAGAGATCCCGGCTGACGAGGTTCCCTACATTCAGAAACGGATCATTGCCAAGTGCAACGAGCATCTCAAACCCGTCATCACGGCGACCCAGATGCTGGATTCCATGATCCGCAACCCGAGACCGACGAGAGCGGAGGCCGGAGACGTGGCAAACGCCATCTACGACGGCACCGACGCGATTATGCTTTCCGGTGAGACTGCCATGGGTAAATATCCGCTGGAATCCGTGAAGATGATGGCGAAGATCGCCGAGACCACGGAGGAGCATCTGGATTACGACACCCATTTCATGAAGGCAAAAAACAAGGTGAGCAGCGGTATTTCCGAGGCAGTGGGTTATGCGGCCGTTTCCACAGCGATTGCGCTGAATGCGGACTGTATCATCACTCCGACCTTCTACGGCCAGACGGCCCGCCTGATCGCGCACTTCCGTCCGAAAATGCCGATCTACGGTGTTTCTCCTCATGACAGAGCCATGAGACGGATGCAGCTTTACTGGGGCGTTTATCCCTACAAGGGAATGATGGAAGAGTCTTCCACCAAGATTATGAGAAATTCCCTAAAAGTCCTGAAGGAAAAAGGAAAAGTAAAGAAGGACGATCTGGTTGTCTTTACTGCCGGTGATGCGGCTACCAACGATGTAGACGGCAAGAGCATGACCAATATGATGAATGTAGTAGTAGTAAAATAAGTAGAAACAAAGGCAAAAAAAATGAACAAAATATTTGATTACTCAAAGGCGAGGATTGCGGCAGCAGGGGTTGTTGCTGCAATCCTCCTGATTTTGACCGGGCTTGCAGTGAAAGCCGACGGTCTTACGGTCTGGAAGCTGGCTTTAGGCATTCTCATCAGCCTGCTTCTGGGCGGCAGTCTTCTGATCCGGAAGGAGATCCGTTTTCCGAAATGGGTAAGCGCCCTTCTTATCCCGCTTCTTCCGATCCTGACCCTCTGCCTGACGGAATGTTTTACCCATGTTCCCCAGGATCTGACCCCGGCAATTTTTTTTCTGAACTACCTGGCGTATCTGATTCTCTGCCTGGCGGGAATCACTGTCTTTGGAAGCACCAGAGGAGGCCTTACTTTTGGAACACTGGTTCCGATGATTTTTGGCCTTGTCAACTATTATGTGGTGAGCTTCCGGTCTTCCCCGGTGGTGCCCTGGGACTTCTATTCTCTGGGAACAGCGGCCAGCGTGGCGGACAACTATAATCTGGATGTCCCTTTTCGGCTTCTCTTTGTAATTTTTGGCTTTGTGGCTGTGATTTTTCTGGGAAGACGGACCAGCCTGAAATTTCAGAAAAAACAGTGGAAGATCCGGCTGGTATCGGTGGTTGTCTCCATCGGTCTGGTCTTTGGCTATGTGCAGGCGGTGAAAACCGACGAGGTGGGAGAGCTGGCAGGGCTTGACACGACGCTTTTCACTCCGAATGTTCTCTACCGGAACAATGGCCTCATTGCCGCTTTTGTCTCCAATCTGAAGTTTATGGATGTGGAAAAGCCTGCTGGTTATTCCGTATCTGCGGCTGAGGAGCTGGCGGAGAGTGTGGAGACGGAGGAGAATACGGCAACGGTGACAAAGGCCACGAAGGAGAGCCCGAATATCATTGTTATCATGAACGAGGCTTTCTCGGACCTGGATATTTACGGAGATTTTGAGACCAGCGAGGACTATATGCCCTTTATCCATTCTCTGAAAGAATCAAAGGAGGCGGAAGTGGGAAAACTGTATGTCTCCGTAAAGGGTGGAAATACGGCAAATACCGAATTTGAGTTTCTCACCGGCAACTCCATGGGCTTCCTTCCGGCAGGAAGCGTGCCCTATCAGCAGTATATCAAGCAGGAGCAGCCTTCCCTGGCCAGCCACCTCGGGGCTCTCGGCTATGTGACCAGCGCCCTTCATCCCTACCGTGCAGCGGGCTGGTGCAGAGACAAGGTTTATCCGTGGCTTGGTTTTGACAACACCTATTTCCAGAACGATTTTGAGAATGCCACGAAGCTTCGGGGCTATGTCGATGACGAATCTGCCTTTGCAAAACTCAAGGAGCTTTATCAGGAGCGGCAGGGAGAGAGTCCCCTCTTTGCTTTTGAAGTCACGATGCAGAACCACGGCGGCTACAGCAAGGAATACACGGATCTTTTTCCGGATATCCGTCTCACCGGCTACTCCGGAAAAGAGACTACCAACACCGAGGCCACCGAGAAATATCTCACCCTCGTGCAGAAGACCGATGCGGCTTTCAAAGAGCTGACGGAATATTTTGCAACTCAGGACGAGCCGACGGTGATCCTGATGTTCGGCGACCATCAGCCCAGCGATTATATCTGTAATCCGATTCTCAGGCTCATGGGACAGGATTCTTCGATCCGGGAGACTTCTGTGGACGAGCTCCGGAAAGGCTATGTGGTTCCCTATATTCTCTGGTCCAACTACGATCTGGAGAAAGAGGAGGACAATGCGATCAGCGCCAACTATTTAAGTGGCTACCTTCTGGACAAGATCGGCCTTCCCCTTTCCGGTTATCAGACCTGGCTTTTGGGCCTCCGGGAAGAATATCCGGTAATAACGGCAAACTTCTATGCAGACGGAACAGCAGATGATCTCACTTTCCACAAATGGGAAGAGCTCCCCTCTGACACGAAGGTGCACGATTACAATATCCTGCAATACAATAATTTAACCGACTGGAAACACCGACTGACAAATTTTTTTGATTGAGGAGAGCGAATGATTATGAAAAAAGTACCTTTTGTGACCAATGAGCAGTTAAAAAGCATTCTGGAGAAGTACCCCACACCGTTTCACCTCTACGACGAGAAAGGCATCCGTGAGAATGCGAAAGCCATGTACGATGCATTTTCCTGGAACAAAGGTTTCCGCGAGTATTTTGCTGTAAAAGCAGAGCCGAACCCCTTTGTCATCGAGATCATGCAGAAGGAGGGCTGCGGTTTCGACTGCTCATCTCTGACAGAGCTGATGCTGGCCAAGGCTATGGGCGGCAGAGGAGACGATATCATGTTCTCTTCCAACGATACACCGGCTGAGGATTTCAAGCTGGCTGACGAGCTGGGAGCCATCATCAATCTGGACGATATCACTCATATCGATTTTCTGGAAAAGACTCTGGGCCATCTGCCGAAAAAGATCTGTTGCCGTTACAATCCCGGCGGAGTTTTCCGTATGAGCAATGGCATCATGGACAACCCCGGCGATGCCAAGTACGGAATGACCACACCGCAGATCTTCGAGGCTTACAAGATCCTGAAAGCAAAAGGCGTTGAGGAATTCGGTATTCATGCATTCCTGGCCAGCAACACCGTGACCAACGAGTATTATCCGATGCTGGCAAAACAGCTCTTTGAGCTGGCTGTGAAGCTGAAAGAGGAGACCGGAGCCCACATCACCTTCATCAACCTTTCCGGTGGCGTAGGTATTCCCTACAGACCCGACCAGGAGCCGAACGATATCCATCTCATCGGAGCCGGCGTGAAAAAAGTATACGAGAAAGTTCTGGTTCCCGCAGGAATGGACGATATCTCCATCTTCACCGAACTTGGCCGTTTCATGACAGGCCCTTACGGCGGGCTGGTGACAAAAACCATCCATGAGAAACATACTCATAAAGAGTACATCGGTGTGGATGCCTGCGCGGTAAACCTCATGCGTCCGGCTATGTACGGCGCTTACCATCACATCACCGTTATGGGAAAAGAAGACGCTCCCTGCGATCACGTTTACGATGTGACCGGAAGCCTCTGCGAGAATAACGATAAATTTGCCGTGGACCGCGCCCTTCCGAAGATCGACATGGGAGATATCCTTTTCATCCATGATACAGGAGCCCACGGTTTTGCCATGGGTTACAACTATAACGGCCGTCTGAAATCCGCTGAGATCCTTCTGAAGGAGGACGGAACCGCCAAGCTGATCCGCCGGGCAGAGACTCCGAAGGATTATTTTGCAACCTTTGACTGCTTCCCGATCTATGATAAGATCTTTGAGTAATCAGGAGAGAATATGAGAAAGAAACTGCTGGCGGCCTTTGTGGCCGGAGGATTGATCCTGAGATTTCCCGCTGCGACAGAGGCGGCGGGAGCAGTCGGCGCTTCTCTGTCCGGCAGTCTTCAGAAAGCAGAGATGAACGGCGTACAAAGAATCGGGGGGAAATATTATTATATTGACTCCGATACCGGCGTGCGAAAAAGAGGGCTCATCCGCGTTTCGGGAAAAACGTATTATTTTACCAGCCGCTGGTATGCGGTAAAGGGCTTTCACCGTGTCAACGGAAGGCTTTTGTTTACTGATGCCAGAGGGCTGGTTTGCCGTCCGGCCGGCCTGGTCATTCAGGCTGGGCGGCGGTATTATTTTGACCCGAAAACAGGAAAGAAGAGGACGGGCTGGACGAAGATCGGTTCTTATGAGTATTATTTCAGCCGGGTGAACGGCAGGGCCCTGACAGGCTGGCGGACCGTGCAGGGCAAAAAGTATTATTTTAATTCCAGAGGAATTATGCTCTCCAACCGCTGGATCGGCCCCAACTATTATGTAGATGACGACGGCTCAATGCACAAAGGCTGGCTGAAGCTGGGCGATGAAACATATTATCTGGACGAGAAGACCGGCCGGATGAAAAAAGGTTTTGTGACCGTGGAAGGCAAAACCTATTATTTCGATGAAGAAGGCCTTCTGACCAGGGGAGCCTGGGTGGAAGACTGTTATCTGGATGAAAACGGTATCCTGCAGAAAAACACCTGGATTGACGCCTGGTATGTGGGTGCTGACGGAAAACGCACCGGAAAGACAAGAAAGCCGGGTTTTTTCACTGAGAATGACAAGACCTATTATCTGGGCAGCAGCTATCAGAAGCTGACGGGCTGGGTCTATGTGGGAGAGAAGGCCTACTATTTTGACGAGACTTCCGGAGAGCTTCAGAAAGATACCTGGATCGGGGACTATTACGCCGATGATAGGGGAAGCCGGGTGACGGAGCGGCTCTGTGTAATCGGCGGAAAGACTTACTATTTTGATGCGGAGGGGCTTCCTGCCCATGGTATGGTTCATGTGGATGAGGACAGCTACTTTTTTGATAATTACGGTGTGATGACGACAGGCTTTCTTGAGATTGCCGGGACGAAATATTATTTTATGCCGGGCTCGGGAAAAATGGCGAGAAATACGGAGATCGCCCTGAAAGGAATCCGTTATCTCTTCAACGAAGACGGAAGAGTGATCAGGGAGACAAAAATTTCTGCCGGCGCGGAAAAGGGGCATGCCATCGCAGATTATGCCATGCTTTTTGAGGGAAAGCCTTATAAAAACGGCGGTACCAGCCTGACGGAGGGAGCGGATTCTTCCGGCTTTACCCAGAGCGTGTTGGCGCACTTTGGCATTGCGGTGCCGAGGCTTTCCGCGGGACAACTCACCGGAACCTCGCTTTACGGGGGAACCTATGCGACACCGAAAAAAATTTCCGTATCGGAGCTCCAGCCGGGAGATCTGGTATTTTACGGAAATCCCGTGAATCACGCGGCCATTTATCTGGGCAACGGGACGATCATCCACGCCTTCAACGAGGAGCGGGGCATCATCCGTACAGCCTATGATTACCGAACCATCACCGGCTGCGCGCGGTACTGGTAAAAGAATTTCGGAAAATGCTATTCAAACAGAGGACTCCGTGCTATAATAGCCGTGGCCGTGTGAGAAAGAAAAAGGCGGTGCTTTTTTCATAAAATGTTTACTTAGGAGAAGATATGTACATTATTATTATCGGGTGTGGAAAGGTCGGACTCAGCCTGGCAGAACAGCTGAGCGATGAAAATCATGACATTACCCTTGTGGATTCTTCTGCTGACAAGCTCCAGAATCTTTCTGACGATCTGGATGTCATGAAGATTCTGGGAAACGGAGCCAGCATCAGTACCCTTCAGGATGCGGGTATTGAGAGAGCGGACATTCTGATTGCTGTCACCGGTTCGGATGAATTGAACCTTCTGTGCTGCCTGATCGCGAAAAAGGCAGGCCATGTGAGCACGATCGCCAGAGTCAGAAACCCCATTTACAACCAAGAGATCGATTTTATCCGGGAGAGCATTGGTCTTTCCATGATTATCAATCCGGAACTGGCGGCGGCCACGGAGATCTCACGGATTCTTCGTTTTCCCTCGGCGATCAAGATCGATACCTTCGCGAAAGGCCGGGCAGAGCTTCTGAAATTCAAACTGAAACCGGAATTCCGTCTGGGCGGAAACCGGATCATGGATATTATGGACCGCTATCACTGCGATATTCTGTTCTGCAGTGCGGAGCGCGATAAGACGGTTTATATACCGGATGGTAACTTTATCCTGCAGGACGGGGATCTTATCTCCATCATTGCGACCCCGACGAATGCGGCGGACTTTTTCCGGAAGGTAGGGCTTAAAACCAACCAGGTGAAAAATACCATGATCGTGGGCGGCGGCACCATCGCCTATTATCTGGCAAAACAGCTTCAGGATATGAAAATCCGGGTGCGGATCATCGAGCTGAACCGGGCCCGCTGTGAGCATCTGAGCAAGATCCTGCCGGATGTGACCGTCATCAACGGCGATGGCACAAACCGTGACCTTCTGATGCAGGAGGGACTTCCCCATGCGGAGTCTTTCGTCAGCCTGACCAATATGGACGAGGAGAATATTTTCCTCTCACTTTTTGCCGAGCAGCAGACCGAAGGGCTGAAGACCGTCACCAAAGTAAATCGTGTGGCGTATACGGAGATCATCGACCGACTGGATATCGGCAGTGTGATCTATCCGAAATACATTACGGCGGATTACATTCTCCAGTACGTCCGGGCCATGCAGAACTCCATCGGAAGCAACGTGGAAACCCTCTATCAGATTCTGGACAACAAGGCCGAGGCTCTGGAATTTGCCGTCCATGAGACTTCCGGTGTCACCAATATTCCGCTTTCAGAGCTGAATCTGAAGAAAAACCTTCTGATTGGCTGTATCAGCCGCGGTGGCAACACCTGGATCCCCCGAGGCGGAGACCGTATTCAAGTGGGAGACCGGGTTATCGTAGTTACCACTCAGCTGGGACTCAACGATCTGAAGGATATTCTGCGGAAATAGAAGGGTGACAGATTATGAATTACGCAATGATAAGATATATCATCGGATGGATCCTGAATTTTGAAGCTGCTTTTATGAGTCCGTCCTTTGTGGTAGGGCTGATCTATCGGGAAAAATCAGCCTGGGCGATCTTTGCCACGATGCTGCTCTGTCTGGTCATCGGAGTCCCCATGGTCTTGCTGAAAAGACCGAAACAGGCAGTCTTTTACGCGAAAGATGGTTTTGTGAGTGTGGGCTTAAGCTGGGTGGCCTTAAGTGTGATGGGGGCGCTGCCCTTCGTGATCTCCGGCTCCATCCCTCATCCGGTGGATGCGCTTTTTGAGACGGTTTCCGGCTTTACGACGACCGGTTCCAGTATTCTTTCAGATGTGGAGGCTCTGCCGAAATGTATGCTGTTCTGGCGGAGCTTCACTCACTGGGTCGGCGGAATGGGCGTGCTGGTCTTTATGCTGACGATCCTTCCGATGTCCGGAGGCTATCACATGAACCTCATGCGGGCGGAGAGTCCGGGACCCTCTGTGGAGCGTTTTGTTCCCACGGTAAAGTCCACGGCCAAGATTCTCTATGGAATCTATATCTGTCTCTCTCTGCTGGAGCTTCTGCTGCTCCTTGTGGGAAAAATGCCGATGTTTGATGCCCTGACTCTGACCTTCGGTACAGCGGGCACCGGCGGTTTCGGTATCAAGAATGACAGTATTGGAAGTTATACGACCTATCAGCAGACGGTGATCACGATCTTTATGATCCTCTTCGGTGTGAACTTCAACGTTTATTTCCTGTTTCTTCTGAAAAAAATCAGGCAGGGACTGAAAAACGAGGAGCTCCGCGCTTATCTGGGAATCATCCTGGGTGCAATTCTTCTGATCACGGTCAATATCGCCGGAAAATTTGGCAATCCTTTCCTGGCTTTCCATCATGCGGCTTTCCAGGTAGGTTCCATCATCACGACCACCGGTTATTCCACGGTGGACTTTAACACTTGGCCGACCTTTTCCAAGACGGTGCTGGTGCTTCTGATGTTTATCGGAGCTTCCGCGGGAAGTACCGGCGGCGGTATTAAGGTTTCCCGTATTGTGATTCTGGCCAAAAGCGTGAAGAAAGAACTGAAACAGTACCTTCATCCCCACAGCATTTCAAAGATCAAGATGGACGGAAAGCCTGTGGAGCATGAGGTTGTGCGTTCCATCAATGTGTTCCTGATCGCGTATCTTCTGATCTATGCGGTGTCGATATTGATTGTCTCTCTGGATAATTTTGATTTCACCACGACCTTTACCTCTGTGGCGGCGACCATCAACAACATCGGTCCCGGCCTGGACCTGGTGGGTCCGGCAGCCAACTTCGGCATCCTGTCCGTACCCTCCAAGCTCGTGCTGATTTTCGATATGCTGGCAGGCAGACTGGAGATCTTCCCGTTGCTTCTGCTTTTTGTGCCGGATACCTGGAGAAAATTCTGATATATAGGCAGACTGCTATAAAAAATATTGAAGCAGTCTGCCTTTTTGTATGAGACTTTTATTCGTAAAATAAAAATGAGCATCCAAATAAATTGGATGCTCATCACTTATATGTTTAATGCCGGCAGCGGGACTTGAACCCGCACGCGGTTACCCGCAACAGATTTTGAGTCTGCATCGTCTGCCATTCCGACACGCCGGCCTATCAACTTCGTTATCATAGCATAATTTTCTGAAAAAAGCAAGCAATTTTTTTCTGCATCAACCAAGTTTGTGCGATATGAAAGAATTTTATCTTGCCCAATCCCCCCATGGCGGGTATACTATTAGATAGGTATCATATGGTAGGTTTGCCAAAGGAGAAAAACATGGATTGTAAGACAGCTCAGAGTCTGGTAATTCCTTATATCAACGATCAGCTGAGTGATGAGGAGACAGAGGATTTTTTGGAGCATATCGAAAACTGCAAAGAGTGCTATGAGGAACTGGAGATCCATTTTACGGTTCACTATGCCTTACAGAAGCTGGATGAGGATGATAAGATTTCCTTTAATATTCCCAAAATGCTGAAGGAAAATCTTCGGGACACCAAAAACCGGATCCACAGGAGAAAGATTTTTCATGGGGTGACGGCCTGCGTGGTGGCTCTGGCGGAGATCCTGCTTCTTCTGACGGTTATGACCCAGCTGGAAATGTTTCCGGAGAAGAGTATTGGGGAGACCGGACTGTATCAGTTTTTCCATCCGGGAGCCGGGGAAGAGACGGAAACATCGGTGGAAACAGAGACCTCAGCGGAGACAGAGACAGAAGCTCTGACGCTGAATCCGCGGCTTATGGCGCCGCCGGATCTCTGGGGAGCATCCGGCCACGAAAGCTGGACCCCGGCATCATAGAAAACAAGACGGAGGTTTCACATGAGTGAAAAAATAGTTCTGATAGACGGACACAGTATTTTAAACCGTGCTTTTTATGGAATTCCGGAGCTTACGAACTCCGAGGGGCTTCATACGAACGCAGTTTATGGTTTTTTGAACATTCTCTTTAAGATTCTGGACGAAGAGAAGGCCCAGTATCTGGCAGTGGCTTTCGACTTGAAAGCTCCGACGTTCCGGCATAAAATGTATGCGGAATACAAGGGCACGAGAAAGGCCATGCCGGAAGAGCTTCGGGAACAGGTGCCGCTCATGAAAGAAGTGCTTTCGGCCATGGGCGTGCCCCTTTTGATGAAGGAGGGTTACGAGGCTGACGACCTTCTGGGAACGATCGCGGGCCAGGCGGAGCGGGCCGGCCTTGAAGTTTCCATTGTTTCCGGAGACCGGGACCTCCTTCAGCTGGCCACAGACAAGGTGCAGATCCGCATTCCCAAGACCAAACGGACGGGAACCGAGATCGAGAACTATTATGCGGCGGATGTGAAAGAGAAATATCTGGTGACGCCAACGGAATTTGTGGATGTGAAGGCCCTTATGGGCGATGCCTCCGACAATATCCCCGGCATTCCCGGAGTCGGAGAGAAGACTGCCACAAAGATCATCTCGGAGTTCGGTTCCATCGAGAATGCCCATGATCATCTGGAGGAAATCAAGCCCAACAAGGCAAAGCTTTCCCTGGAGGAGCATTACGATCTGGCGGTTCTCTCCAAGACGCTGGCAAAGATCAATACGGAGAGTCCCGTCACGCTGGATCTCCAGGCGGCGAAGCTTACTGATCTTTATACGCCGGAGGCTTTCACATGGATGAAAAAGCTGGAGTTTAAGAATCTCCTGAGCCGTTTCCATGTGGAAGCGCCGAAGGATGAAGCGGCCGACCATTTTGAGCTGGCAGACACCAGGGAAAAGGCGGAAAAATTCCTGGAAAAGGCGGCGAAAGCAGAGAGCTTTGGCTTTGCCTGGATCGAGGAAAAGGATAAGATTTACGGTCTGTCCCTCTCTCTCGGTGATGAGGGAACGGCTTTTCTTCTGGCGGAGGGAAGCTTTGACGAAAATGGCCTGGCGCTTGATTTCCTGAGAGATCATCTGGAAGAACTGCTGGTCTACGGAAAAACAGCCGCTGTGCTGGATCTCAAGTCCCAGTTGGATCTTTTCACGGTTCCTGACCGGGAGAAACTGTTCGATCTCTCTATCGGAGCCTATCTCGTGAATCCGCTGAAGGACCATTATCCCTACGAGGATATCGCGAAGGAATATCTGGATCAGCTGATTCCCGGCAGAGCGGAACTTTTTGGGAAAGATCCCCTGGAAAAGGCAAAAGAAAACGGAGAGGTGTTTGCAAAATGGGCCTGCTATCAGGCTTATGTGGCGGCAGCGGCTCTGGAACCAGTTCTCGCGAAGCTGAGAGAAATGGAGATGGAGCACCTCTTCCGTGATATCGAGATGCCCCTGGTCTACACCCTCCGGGATATGGAGCGGGCGGGAATCTCCGTAGAGGCGGAGGCCCTGAAAACCTACGGCGACCAGCTGGCTGGCCGGATCCGTGAGCTGGAGACCGCGATCTATGAACAGGCCGGAGAGACCTTCAATATCAATTCGCCCAAGCAGCTGGGCGTGATTCTTTTTGAAAAAATGCAGCTTCCCGGCGGCAAGAAGACGAAGACCGGCTATTCCACAGCGGCAGATGTGCTGGAAAAGCTGGCTCCGGAGCATCCGATCGTGGCTTCCATCCTGGAATACCGGACACTGGCAAAGCTTAAATCCACTTATGCGGATGGTCTGGCAGGTTTTATCGGACCGGACGGCAGAATCCACAGCACCTTCAATCAGACGATCACAGCCACAGGCCGGATCAGCAGTACCGAGCCGAACCTTCAGAATATTCCGGTTCGGATGGAACTTGGCCGGCTGATCCGGAAAGTTTTTGTGCCGAAGCCTGGCTGTGTCTTCGTGGATGCGGACTATTCCCAGATCGAGCTTCGTGTGCTGGCACATCTTTCCAGAGATGAACGGCTGATCCAGGCCTACCGGGATGCGGAGGACATCCATCGGATTACGGCCTCCCAGGTATTCCACATCCCCTTTGACGAGGTGACGCCTCTTCAGAGACGAAATGCCAAGGCCGTGAACTTCGGCATTGTCTACGGCATCAGTTCCTTTGGTTTAAGCCAGGATCTCAGCATCAGCCGGAAGGAGGCCTCCGAATATATTGAAAAATATTTTGAGACCTATCCGGGGATCAAGAGCTTCCTGGACGGACTCGTGGAAAATGCGAAAAAGAATGGTTATGTGACGACTCTGTACGGAAGACGCCGTCCGATGCCGGAACTCAAATCTTCCAATTTCATGCAGCGGTCTTTTGGAGAGCGGGTGGCTATGAATGCGCCGATCCAGGGAACCGCGGCGGACATCATCAAAATTGCGATGATTCATGTCAGCGAGCGGCTGAAAAAAGAACAGCTGAAATCCAGGTTGATCCTCCAGGTTCACGATGAGCTTCTCATCGAGGCCGAGGAGAGCGAGCTGGAACAGGTAAAAACGATCCTCCGGGAGGAGATGCAGGGAGCCGCAGAGCTTTCTGTCCGGCTGGAGATTGATATGCATACAGGAAAGAACTGGTACGAAGCCAAGTAGGAGAGGATATAGATGAAAGTACTGGGAATTACCGGAGGCGTGGGGGCCGGAAAGAGCACGATCCTGGATTATCTCAACCGGAGATACCACGCCCGGATCATTGAGGCGGACAAGGTTGGCCATTTTCTTATGGAGCCCGGCCAGAAGGTCTATTATCATATCGTGGAGACCTTCGGGAGCGGGATCTTAAGAGGGGATCAGAGCATTGACCGTCAGAAACTGGGAAAACTCGTTTTTGACGATCAGGAAAAGCTCGTGAAGCTCAACAGCCTGGTCCATCCGGCAGTAAAAGAATACATTGCGTCGGAGATTGAAAAGGAGAGAAAGGAAGGAAAGGTTCCTTTCGTGGCGGTGGAAGCCGCCCTTCTCATCGAAGACCATTACGATACGATCTGTGATGAGCTCTGGTACGTTTACGCGGATGAGGATGCGCGTCGAAGACGTCTGGCCGCCTCCCGTGGATACACCAGCGCAAAATCGGATTCCATCATGAAAAATCAGCTTCCGGACGAGATTTTTCGGGAGTCTTGTCAATTTGTAATTGACAATAGCAGTGAAATTGTGCAGAATACATATGAACAAATTGATAGAGGACTGAAAGAACATGGAATTTTGTAGTATTGCCAGTGGAAGCACCGGCAACTGTATTTACATAGGCAGCAACTCTTCCTCCGTCCTGGTGGACGCGGGGATCAGCGGCAAAAAGGTGGAAGAAGGACTCAACAGTTTTGACCACACGGCGAAGGATCTGAAGGGGATTCTCGTGACCCATGAACATTCCGACCACATCAAAGGGCTCGGGGTTCTGGCGAGAAAGCACCATCTTCCCATCTATGCGACGCCCGGAACCATGGAAGCGATCCGGAGCACCAGCACACTTGGAAAACTGGACCCTGAGCTTCTTCATGAGATCCATGCGGACGAACATTTTCAGATCGGGGATCTGGATATTTTACCCTTCCGTATCTCTCATGATGCGGCGGAGCCCGTGGCTTACCGGGTGGCCCACGAGGAGCATACGGTGGCTGTGTGTACGGACCTGGGTTATTATGACGATTATATCATCGAGCACCTGAAAGGACTTAATGCAGTCCTTCTGGAATCGAATCACGATATCAACATGCTTCAGGTAGGGAGTTATCCCTATTACCTGAAACAGAGAATCCTGGGGGACAGAGGTCATCTTTCCAACGAAAATGCGGGAAAGCTTCTCTCCGAGATCCTCAATGACGATATGAACACGGTGATGCTTGGCCATCTGAGTAAGGAAAACAATTACGAGGAGCTGGCTTATGAGACGGTCTGCGCCGAGATCACCATGGGAGAGAGTCCTTACCGCGCTTCGGATTTTCCGATCTGTGTGGCAAAAAGGGACCTTCCGTCAGCTGCAGTGAGACTGTAGAGAGGCACAACGAGGGATATTGCGGCGGACACTTTTTTCTGCCCGTCTGATTATCATAATTAAAACAAAGGAGAGTTAAGTCATGAAAAAAACAATCATTACGGTAGTAGGAAAAGATACCGTCGGTATCATCGCAAAGGTCTGCACCTATCTTGCAGAGAACAACGTGAACATTCTGGATATTTCCCAGACCATCGTTCAGGGCTTCTTTAACATGATGATGGTGACAGATGCCAACAACAGCCAGAAAGATATCGCAGAGCTGGCTGACGGCCTGGAGAAGCTCGGAGATTCCATCGGTGTAAGCATTCGCTGCCAGCACGAGGATATCTTCAACAAAATGCACAGGATCTAAGAGGACGGATAAAGGGGAAAAACGACTATGATTAACATGTTTGAAGTAAACGAGACAAATAAGATGATCACCCAGGAGAATCTGGATGTCCGTACGATCACCATGGGAATCAGTCTTCTGGACTGCATATCCGATGATCTGGAAAAACTGAATCAGAATATCTACGACAAGATCCTCCGTCTGGCTCATGATCTGGTGCCGACAGGCGAGGCCATCGAGCGGGAATACGGGATTCCCATCGTAAATAAAAGAATCTCTGTGACTCCGATCGCTCTGGTAGGCGGAAATGCCTGCAAGAAACCGGGGGATTTCGTGACCATCGCGAAGACTCTGGACAAGGCTGCCCACGAGGTTGGCGTCAACTTCATCGGCGGTTATTCTGCCCTGGTATCCAAGGGAATGACAAAGAATGATGAGAACCTGATCCGTTCCATTCCGGAAGCTCTGGCTACCACCGAGCGTATCTGCAGCTCTGTCAATGTAGGTTCCACTAAATGCGGCATCAACATGGATGCTGTCCGCCTCATGGGCGATATCGTAAAAGAGACCGCAGAGCTCACGAAAGACCAGGATTCCCTGGGCTGTGCAAAACTCGTCGTTCTCTGCAACGCTCCGGATGACAACCCCTTCATGGCAGGCGCTTTCCATGGCGTGACCGAGGCAGATGCCATCATCAACGTAGGTGTCAGCGGTCCTGGCGTTGTAAAACAGGCCCTTACTGAGGTTCGCGGAAAGAACTTCGAGATCCTCTGCGAGACCATCAAGAAGACTGCTTTCAAAGTTACCCGTGTAGGACAACTGGTAGCTCAGGAAGCCAGCCGCCGTCTGGGCGTTCCTTTCGGTATCATCGACCTTTCCCTGGCTCCGACCCCGGCTGTGGGTGACAGCGTAGCTGAGATTCTCTGCGAGATCGGCGTGGAATATCCGGGCGCTCCGGGAACCACCGCTGCTCTGGCTCTTCTGAACGACCAGGTGAAAAAAGGCGGCGTTATGGCTTCCTCCTATGTGGGCGGTTTAAGCGGCGCATTCATTCCGGTCAGCGAGGATAAGGGAATGATTGACGCGGTAACAGCAGGCGCTCTTACGATCGAGAAACTGGAAGCTATGACCTGTGTCTGCTCCGTAGGTCTCGATATGATCGCTGTTCCGGGCGATACCTCCGCAGCCTCCATCGCAGGCGTAATCGCCGACGAGATGGCCATCGGTATGGTAAACCAGAAGACAACGGCTGTCCGCCTGATTCCGGTTATCGGAAAGAAAGTGGGAGACAATGTAGAGTTTGGCGGCCTTCTGGGCTACGCTCCGGTCATGCCGGTCAACCGCTTCAACTGCGAGAACTTTGTGGACAGAGGAGGAAGAATCCCCGCTCCGATCCACAGCTTCAAGAACTAAAGAATGATAAGTTGTCTGGAAAGTTCGTTGTAGGACTCCCCGAGATGATAGAAAGAAGAGATCCGGATTTCTTCGGAAAGTTCCGGATGGCCGGCTGCCTTGGTGACGAGAGGCAGCCGGCTTTTTTTCTTGATTTCCGAGAGAAGATCGGAAGCCTCCCGGCGAAAGCCCAGGACCCGGAGTTCTTTGGGAAGCCGTGCCATCTCCTGACGGATATCGAGGAAAATATGGAGCAGGGCTCTTGAAACCCGGCTTCTGGTGTACTGTCGGGTACGGACGAGGTCCACAAAGGCATCCCAGCCGGTAAAATCCTGCCGAAGAGAATAAATTCGCCGGGAAAGCTCCTCGGAGACGTCCAGATAGGCGGCAAATTCGAGGGAATCTTTCGCCTGCATAAGCCGGTAGTGAAGGGGCAGGGCAAAATCCTCCGCCCGGACAAAGTGAGCCGCAAGAAGCGTATCTTGCAAAAGCGCGAAGGAGGAGGGCGGCAGCTCATCTGCGAGATTTGCCATCAGGCTCTGCCAGCCGCCGGGCTGGTCCGGAGACTTTTGCAGCAGTTCTTCCAGGGCGTACAGTTTCCGCCGGATCTCGCTGGCGGAGGCGAAACGCAGGGATGAAGTTTCCAGAGCAGGGGCAGCGCTGCTGGAGACAGATTCCGAACTGTCCGCACCCTGCGGCACCTGCCCGGAGTCATTGCCGTGATAATTCCCGAGCCGCGGGATCGTTACTGCCTTGATGGAGCTCTTTCTTCGCTTTAATGCTTTCAGATACTCGATGGCAAGGATATTGTTGGGGGCGGAGAGAAGTTCCCTTTCGGGGAAAAAGGCGGAGAGGGCGGTTTCTCTCGCCTCCGGAAAATTTTTCCCTCTTTTTAATTCTTCCCGGAGAAACTGCCGGTATTCTTCCGGCTCCTCAAGAAGGAGAGCCGCCGCTTTTTCAAGGGGAGCAAGTTTTCCGAGCTCACTTCCGAAGCAGAGGGCGTCCACCACACCAGAGGCATCCAGAAGCTCCACAGCCCCCTCAGCGAAATATTCCGCGCTTCCGGTGGCGGCAGCAGCGGGAAGTTCCAGGACGAGATCGGCTCCGTTTTTGAGAGCCATTTCCGCCCGGGCGTATTTATCTACGATGGCCGGTTCTCCGCGCTGCATGAAATTTCCACCCATGACCACGAGAATCCGGTCGGCTCCGGTGAGCTCCCGGGCTCTGGCGAGGTGATAGGCGTGGCCCTGGTGGAAGGGATTGTATTCGGCGATGATACCGGTGACTTTCATAAGCTGCTCCTCCTGATAAAAAATTCTTATCTCAGTATAACCGTTTTGGGAAAATCTGTACATGGGAAAATAGGCGAAAAAGAACTTTCCTCCGATAAATGTATACAAAAAGATACATATTTACAGTTGAAAATAGGGGAATCTAGCGATATAATAAACTTGATATGTGGCTGGAAAAGAAAGCCTTTTATTATTTACGAAAGGAGTCAAGAATCATGGGATTTATTGACGTAATCAAAGAAAGAGCAAAAGCAAATAAGAAAACCATCGTTCTGCCGGAGACCGAGGACCGCAGAACCTATGAAGCTGCTGCACAGATCCTGAAAGAAGGAATCGCAAACATCGTGCTGGTCGGCAGCGAGGAAGCAGTAAAGAAAGGCAGCGAAGGACTGGATATCAGCGGTGCAGTTGTCGTTGATCCGGCTACCTCTGATAAGACCCAGGGATACATCGACAAGCTCGTTGAGCTGAGACAGAAAAAGGGCATGACCCCGGAGCAGGCAAAAGAGATCCTTCTCAACCAGTACCTGTACTACGGTGTTATGATGGTAAAAATGGGAGACGCTGACGGAATGGTTTCCGGTGCCTGCCATTCTACTGCAGATACCTTACGTCCCTGCCTGCAGATTCTGAAGACCAAACCGGGCACCAAACTGGTATCCGCTTTCTTCCTGATGGTTGTTCCGAACTGTGAGTACGGCGCAAACGGAACCTTCATCTTCGCAGATTCCGGTCTGAACCAGAACCCGAATCCGGAAGAGCTGGCAGCTATCGCAGGTTCTTCTGCCGAGTCCTTCAAACTCCTTGTTCAGGAGGAGCCGGTTGTCGCAATGCTGAGCCACTCCACCAAGGGTTCCGCAAAACATGCAGATGTAGACAAAGTTGTAGAAGCTACCAGGATTGCAAAAGAGTCTTATCCGGACCTCAAACTGGACGGCGAGTTCCAGCTTGACGCGGCAATCGTTCCGAGCGTAGGCGCAAGCAAGGCTCCGGGCAGCTCCGTAGCAGGTAAAGCCAACGTCCTGATCTTCCCGGATCTGGATGCTGGAAACATCGGTTACAAACTGACCCAGAGACTGGCAAAGGCAGAGGCTTATGGCCCTGTTACCCAGGGTATCGCAAAACCGGTCAACGATCTGTCCCGTGGATGCTCCGCTGAGGATATCGTAGGCGTTGTTGCCATCACCGCTGTACAGTGCCAGGCTGAGTAAACCAGGTTTTTGGTAAGACACAGCTGCTGTCTGCGGAAAGACGGCAGCGGTCAGTATAGAAGAGAGTGCGTCAGATAAACGGCGCACTCCCTTGTGTTCATATGGAGGATAAAAAGATGAATGTATTAGTAATTAACTGCGGAAGCTCTTCCCTGAAATATCAGCTCATCAACTCTGATACAGAGGATGTTCTGGCAAAAGGTCTCTGCGAGCGTATCGGCATCGACGGCCGTCTGGTTTACCAGAAAGCCGGCTGTGACAAAGAGATCACCGAAGCTCCCATGCCCACCCACAAAGAGGCCATCCAGATGGTTCTGGACGCTCTGACCAACGAGAAGACCGGAGCAATCTCTTCCCTGAAAGAGGTAAATGCAGTTGGTCATCGTGTGGTACATGGCGGCGAGAAGTTTGCTTCTTCCTGCATCATCACCGACGAAGTGATCAAAGCCGTTGAGGAGTGCAACGATCTGGCTCCGCTTCACAACCCGGCAAACCTGATCGGTATCAATGTCTGCTCCGAGCTGATGCCCGGCGTTCCGCAGGTAGCTGTTTTCGATACCGCTTTCCATCAGACCATGCCGCCGAAAGCTTACCTCTATGGTCTGCCTCTGGATTACTACAAGAAATACAAAGTAAGAAGATACGGTTTCCACGGAACTTCCCACAGCTTCGTTTCCAAACGTGCCGTTGAGTTCCTGGGACTTGACAAAGACAACTCCAAAGTTATCGTCTGCCATCTGGGCAATGGTTCCTCCATCAGCGCTGTTGTAAACGGCAAATGTATCGATACTACCATGGGTCTTACCCCGCTGGAAGGTGTTGTAATGGGAACCCGTTCCGGTAACATTGATCCGGCTATCATGGAGTTCATCGCCAAGAAAGAGAACCTGGATATTGCAGGCGTTATGAACGTTCTGAACAAGAAATCCGGTCTGTACGGTCTGTCCGGAAATCTCTCCAGCGACTTCCGTGACCTGAACGAGGCTACTGAGAACGGAAACCAGGATGCAGCAAACGCTCTGGATGTTCTCTGCTACGGCATCGCTAAATTCGTAGGTGGCTATGTAGCTGCTATGAACGGCGTGGATGCGATCATCTTTACCGCCGGTATCGGTGAGAACGCAATCCCGGTTCGTGAGAAAGTTGTCAGCTATCTGGGTTACCTCGGTGTGAAACTGGACAAAGAGGAGAACAACCACAGAGGAGAGGAGCGCGTGATTTCCACCGCTGATTCCAAAGTAAAAGTAGCTGTTATCCCAACCAACGAGGAGCTGGCTATCTGCCGCGACACCGTTGCACTTGTAAAGTAAAAAAACTTGACAAAAAATTGGAAAACCTGTTGACAAACAGGAACGGTATATGTATAATGGGAAAAGTGTGAATAGGAGATAGAGATGCGAATAGACCTGAACCCTGTGTTGAAGAAAGAAAAGAAAACTTTTACTACAGAAGCAGATCTGGAGATGAACGAGTTTTCATCGAAGCTTGGAACATTTCCTATTGTGAGCAAGACGCCGGTACTCTTGAGTTTGACAAACGAGGGAGAGCGCAAGCTGAACATCAGTGGCAAGGTGACATTGGAGATTGTGATACCATGCAGCCGTTGCCTGGAGGATGTGACGGAGGAGTTTGACCTGGATTTCGAGAGAAATGTAGACATGGCTCTTTCCGAGTCTGAACGGATGGCGGCGCTTGACGAACACAATTATATCGATGGATACGACCTTGATGTGGATAAGCTTGTCTATGGTGAGATTCTGATGAATTGGCCGATGCAGGTATTGTGTAAAGAGGACTGCAAGGGACTCTGCCCCTCCTGTGGCGCAAATCTGAACCTGACGACTTGCGACTGTGATAGCACAGATTTAGATCCAAGAATGGCGAAAATCCGTGATGTCTTTAGCAAATTTAAGGAGGTGTAACACATGTCAATCTGCCCGAAGAATAAATCTTCCAAAGGAAGAAGAGATAAAAGAAGAGCAAACTGGAAAATGGCTGCTCCGAATCTCGTAAAATGCAGCAAATGCGGCGAGCTTATGATGCCCCACCGTGTATGCAAAAACTGCGGTACTTATAATAAGAAAGAGATCATCCCGCAGGAGGACTAATCTAGGTCTAGGAAATCCCCCCGGTTCTGTGTAAACGGAACCGGGGGATTTTTTCGTTTAAAAAGGGTTTAACCAAAGGTAGGAACGTGGTATGATGGTAGAGACGAAAAGGAGGAGACAAGATGATTGCCAATTATCACACGCATACCTGGCGCTGCATGCACGCGGAAGGTACGGAGAGAGAATATGTGGAAAGGGCCATCGAGGGCGGCCTGAAGATCCTGGGTTTTTCCGATCACACGCCGATGCCCTATGCCAATGGCTATGTGAGCAATGTGAAAATGCGTTTAAACCAGCTGGAAGGCTATGTGGATACGGTTCTGAATCTGAAGAAAGAATATGAGAAGGATATCGAGATTCATCTGGGGCTGGAAGTGGAATATTATCCGAAATATTTTAAGGAGCTTCTCCATATCACGGGTCAGTATCCGATCGAATATTTCCTGCTGGCCCAGCATTTTCTCGGAAATGAGATCGACGATGTCTACAGCGGAGACGAGACCCAGGATCCGAAGATTCTGGAGCGCTATTGTCTGCAATGCCGCGAGGCCATGCTGACGGGCTGCTTTACCTATTTTGCCCACCCGGATCTTCTTCATTTTACCGGGGATCCTGCCGTCTATGACCACTGGATGAGAGGACTCTGCGAGGATGCGAAAAAGGCAGGTCTTCCGCTGGAGATCAATTTCCTGGGGATCGGCGGCCACCGTCATTACCCGAATCCTGCGTTCTGGAAGATTGTGGGAGAGGTCGGAAATCCGGTGATCTTCGGTTCCGACGCCCATGAGCCGGATAAGGTCTGGAATCCTGCCGCCCTGAAAAAAGGAGAGGAGATCGTAAAAGAGAATGGCCTTTATCTTCTGGACACGACAGAGCTTGTCAATCCCGCAGGAACACTTCTCTGAACTTGACAAAATGCCGGCGCTGGGATAAGCTGTATAGACGAGAACATACATACGAGGAGAGAAAATTTTGAAGAAAAAGAAACGAAGGAAAAGACATGGAAGGCCTTTTTATACTTTTTCCGTATTTCTGATCGTGCTTCTGTTTGTAGGGCTGGCACTGGCAGAAAACATGATTCTGCATCCCATGGCAAAGGTGGATCTAAGCGGCATTGACAGTGAATATGCGATTCTGGTGGACGCCGGGACCGGTTTTAAGCTGGCGGGAAAGGCGGAAAAGGAACAGATGTATCCGGCCTCCATGACGAAGATCATGACGGCAATCCTGGCGCTGGAGAAATGCCCAGATCTCGATGAGACCATGACCGTTCCCTCCGATATTTTTGACGCGATCTATTCCGAGCAGGCCTCCACGGCCGGCTTTGAGGCGGGAGAGGTGGTTACGGTGAGGGACCTTCTCTATGGCGTCATGCTTCCCTCCGGGGCGGAATGCTGCCTCACGCTGGCAAGAGGGATCGCGGGTTCAGAAGAGGCCTATGCGGAGCTGATGAACCAGAAGGCCAAAAAGATCGGTATGAGATCCACCCATTTCGTGAACTGCACCGGTCTTCATAACGACGATCATTATTCCACGGCGAAAGATATCGCAAAGCTTCTTCGGTATGCCCTAAAAAATGTGGATTTCCGGGCGATCTTTACGAGTCAGAGCCATGCAATGTCCCCGACCAATGTCCATCCCGACGGCTTTACGGTCTACAGTACGATGTTCCGGGCGCTGGGAGACCGTGGCTTTACCGGCGGACAGCTTCTGGGCGGAAAGACGGGAAATACCTTCCGGGCAGGCCTTTGTCTGGCCAGTCTTGCGGAGGTAAAAGGAAAGGAATACATTCTGGTGACGGCCAAGGCGGAAGACGCCGGGGATGCCCATGTGACGGACGCCCTGAAGGTCTATGGCCAGATCGGAGAACAGTAAAAGAAGGGAGTGTGCCAGCGTATGGAATATGTGGTATTTTGCCTGCTGGGGTATCTCTTCGGCAGCGTTACTTTTGGTTATCTGATCCCCAGGCTCATCAAAGGAGTGGATGTGCGGGCTTTAAGCAGCGACGGAAATCCGGGAACGGCCAACGCCTTTCTCTACGGCGGCGTGTTTTGCGGGATTCTGGTCCTGCTGGCAGATCTGGGAAAAGGCGCTCTGCCGGTCTTTCTGGCAGCCCGTCATCTGGACCCGGAGGAAAAGCTTTTTGCACTGGTAATGGCGGCTCCGGTGGTGGGCCATGCCTATCCGCTGATTGACCGGTACGGGAAGGGTGGCAAGGCCATCGCTGTATCCTTCGGCGTTCTTCTGGGCCTTTATCCTGTTTTTTTGCCGGTGCTTCTTCTGGCCGGGGTTTATCTGTTTTTCTCCCTAGTTCTGGTGGTGGAGCCCCACAGTCTCAGGACCGGCCTTACGTTTCTGATCTGGTCCGTTTTAGGCGTCCATTTTACACCGTTGTCTTCTATAAAATATGGCATCGTGCTCATCGCGTTTGTGGTGATCCGCAAGCATCTCCCGGAGATCAGGAGGATCCCGAAAGGACAGGCGTGTTTTGCACTGAGGAAAGGATAGTTTTTATATATGAAAGCATTGATTTTATCCTGCAATACCGGCGGCGGGCACAATGCGGCCGGAGCCGCTTTAAGGGAAATGCTGGAGGAGAGAGGCCATGAAGCCATTTTTCTGGATTATCTGACCCTGGCGGGAAAATGGACTTCCGCTCTGGTAGGTGATCTCTATATCGATGTGGTAAAGAAGGCGCCGAAAGCCTTTGGCTGTGCCTACAAGCTTGGTATGTTCGTGAGCAAAACCGCAAAAAAATCTCCGGTTTACTATGTGAACAGCCTGATGGCCAAATATCTGAACCGCTATCTGAAAGAGCATCCCGTGGATGTGATCTTTATGCCCCATCTTTACCCGGCGGAGACGGTTTCCTATATGAAAAAGAAGGGTATGCCTCTGCCGCTGACCATCGCAGTGATGACGGATTATACCTGCATTCCGTTCTGGGAGGAGACCTGCTGCGATTACTACATTGTGCCCCATCCGGAACTCATCGATGAGTGTGCGAAAAGAGGGATTCCACAGGAAAAAATGATCCCCTTCGGAATTCCCGTGAGCCGGAAGTTCCGGGAACTGGAGGATCAGGAAAAGGCAAAAGAGGAACTTGGTTTTTCACCGAAAAAGAAGCTTCATCTCCTCATCGGAGGCAGCATGGGAGCCGGAAACCTGGAAAAACTGGCCCGGGAAGTCCGGAAACGGAACGGGGAGGAGAGCGAGCTGGCTGTGATCTGCGGAAACAACGAGAAGATCCGGGAGCAGCTGGAAAAACGTTTCGCAGAGGATGAGACCGTCTCCGTCATCGGTTACACCGATCAGATGCCGCTCTATATGGCAGCGGCGGATATCGTCTATACGAAGCCCGGAGGGCTTACTTCCACGGAGACGGCGGTGGCCGGAAAGTCCCTGATTCATACCTTTCCGATCCCGGGCTGTGAGACGGAGAACCGGAAGTTTTTTGCCAGCCATGGAATGTGCATGTATGCCCATTCCCCGCTGGCGCTGGCAAAGGTGGGCGTGAAGCTCTTAAATTCACCGGAGATCCAGGAAAAAATGAAGAAAGCCCAGCATCGCCATGTCCGGAGCGAGGCGGCGGAGGATATCGTTCATTTCGCGGAACGTCATATCCGTCCCTGGCAGTGAGGAGGAAGGAATGATCTTTGCGTGTACAGATCCCGCCTGCCGGTATATGGCGGAGGGAGAGAGCGGAGAATATCCCGTATGCCCCAAGTGTGGCGGGCTGATGTTGAATGTTCCGGAGGAAAAGCTCACGGGGGAGCAGTGGGCGGATCTGGGCGTTTTCTGGAGCCGGCAGGAGGAAGAGGATACCGGCGGCCGGAGCCTTTACTGCTTTCAGAAGGCGACGGAGGCCGGAAATGCCTGCGGCATGACAAATCTGGCAATCTATCAGGAAAACGGCTGGGGGCTTGAAAAAGACCTCTCCACAGCGGCCTGGCTCTATGAGCAGGCGGCGGAGCTCGGTTATGTGCCGGCGTTCTACCAGCTGGGCCGGTGTTTCCAGTACGGTCTTGGAAAGGACCGGGATCCGGAGGAGGCCTTTCATTGTTATCTCACGGCGGCGGAAGTGGGTTTTGACCGGGCCCAGATGAAGGTGGGTTTCTGCTTTGAGACCGGTTTCGGTACGGAGAAGGATGAGGAGCAGGAATTTTTCTGGTATCAGTCTGCTGCGCTTCAGCATTTTGCTCCGGGAGAGACGGAGGTCGGCCGCTGCTATGAGTTTGGAAAAGGCGTGGCGGCGGACCCGGAGCTCGCTGCCAGCTGGTATAAAAAGGCGGCGGAGCAGGGCTATCCCGACGGGGAGTGCTGCTATGGCGTCTGCCTGGAACAGGGTGTCGGAGTGGAAAAAGACCCGAAGGAAGCCGTTCTCTGGTATCAGAAGGCAGCTCTTCACGGGCATGCCACAGGAATGAATAACCTGGGAGCCTGCTACGAGCGCGGAAACGGCGTGGAAAAAGATGAGCAGGCAGCCCTCATGTGGTATGAGCGGGCCGCGGAGCGCGGAAGCAGTTACGGCTGCCGGAACGCGGCCCGTTTTTACCAGGACGGTAAGGGCGCTCCCAAAGATGAAAAAAAGACAGCGGAATATCTGGAAAAATGCGCGATGCTGGGAGACAGCGACGCGATGGTGCGGATAGGCCGCCTTTACGAGCTGGGAAAAGGCGTGGAGAGAGACGGCGGAAAGGCTCTGGAGTTTTACGAGGCCGCGGCAGAGCGGGGAGACGCTTTGGGAATGCGCGTTATGGGTATGATCTACCGGGATGGCCGGAGTGTCAGAAAGAATCTCGCAAAGGCCCGGTACTGGTTTGAGAAGGCCGCAAAGAAAGGCGACGTCCTTTCTGATGTCACCGTGGCGTTCTGCTGCTTGACCGGTATCGCGGAGAAGCCGGACCCGGAGCGGGCGGTTTCTATCCTGAAAAACCGGGCCCGGAGCAAGTATGTGGGAAAAGACGGCGAGTACGCCATGTATCTTCTGGGCTACTGCTATGAAAAAGGCCTGGCAGTGGAAAAAGACCGGAAGAAAGCGCTGAAGCTCTACCGGAAAGGGGCGGAGAATCAGAGCGAGGAAGCCCTTTACCGGCTGGCTCTCTATTATTCTGAGGAGGCGGAGGAGAAGGACGAGACGAAGGCGGAGGAATACTGCCGCAGAGTCTGTCCGGACTTTTCCCTGAGCCCTTCGGTGCAGTTTCCCGAAGAGGAATTATCCGAACGGGTGGAGAGGCTGCTGGATAAAATAAAGAAAACCATGAAAGAGGAGGACGTTTCAAATGGATTGGACAAGATATAAAAGAGTCATTGATTCTATGAAAGAGGAAGGAATTGCTCAGCTTATCGTGACGGATTCCGTTTCCGTTTATTATCTGACCGGAAAGCTGGTCAACTGCATGGAGCGTATGATGGCTCTCTACCTGGATGTGGAGAAAGAGAAACCGCTGCTGATCATCGGCAAACTGTTTCCGCAGAATGAGGAGACTTTAGGTTTCCCGGTAGTTTATTTTGACGACACGGACGACGCTGTGGGCGTGCTGGCTTCCCATATGAGAAAAGGCGGCACCATCGGCATCGACAAGACCTGGCCGGCACGTTTCCTGCTTCGCCTCATGGAGCTTGGCGTGGGTGACAAGTATGTCAACGCTTCCTATATCATCGACCATATCCGTCAGGTGAAGACACCCGAAGAGCAGGAAAAAATGCGTGCGGCTTCCCTGGTGAACGATCAGAGCATGGGTGAGCTGATTCCGCTGACTGCTTCCGGTATGAATGAAGTGGAACTTGGCGAGGAACTTCGTAAGATTTATGTGAAAAACGGGGCAGTGGGCCACTCCTTTGAACCGATCGTCGGTTTTGGCGATAACGGAGCGGATCCGCATCATGAGTCCGATGAGTCCACCGGCAAATATGGAGACTGTGTTGTGCTCGATATCGGCTGCCTCTTAAACGGTTACTGCTCTGATATGACGAGAACCGTTTTCCTGGGAAAGGCATCTGATGAGGCGAGAAAGATCTATGAGATCGTAAAAGAGGCCAACCGGAGAGGCATCGAGGCCGTAGGGCCGGGAGCCCGTTTCTCCGATGTGGATAAGGCTGCCAGAGACTACATCACGGAGATGGGATACGGCGATGCCTTCACTCACCGTACCGGCCACTGCATCGGTATCGAAGTGCATGAGTTCGGCGATGTCTCCTCATCCAACGATGAGATTCTGAAACCGGGCATGACCTTTTCTGTGGAGCCGGGCATCTATGTGCCGGGTGTGGCAGGCGTCCGCATCGAGGACCTGGTTCTGGTGACAGAGGACGGTCATGAAGTGCTGAATCATTTCACAAAGGACCTCATTGAAGTTCCTTTTGAGAAAAAAGACTGAAAAAAAGAAAACAGGGGGATTTATAAGATGAAATACGAAGAAATGCCATACAGCCGCATTGATTTTGCGGAGGAGACCAGATATTTAAAGGAACTGATGAAGCGCTTCCAGGCCGCAAAGAGCGCGGAAGAACAGTTTGCCGTTCATCAGGAATATTACAAAATGGCCAGACATATCCAGACCGAGATGACTCTGGCTTCCACGAGAAACAGCCTGGATACTTCCGATGCGTTTTACGATCAGGAGAAGGATTATTATGACCGGGAGTATCCGGCTTACAGCAATCTCGCTGTGGAGTACGCGAAGCTGCTGCTGAAATCGCCCTTCCGCAAGGAGCTGGAGGAGATCATCGGCCATCCGGCTTTCCGAAATATGGAGCTTGCGGAGAAATCCACCAGCGAGGCTATCATTCCTTTGAAACAGGAGGAGAATGCGCTGGTCAGCCGTTATGAGAAAATGATGGCTTCCGCTGCCATAGAGTGGGAGGGCCAGATTTACAATATCTCCCAGATGACTCCGTTCCAGCGTTCCAAAGACCGGAAGGTCAGACAGGAAGCCGGCAAAAAGGTGGATGCCTTCTATGCCAGCAAGGGAAAAGAACTGGACGAGATCTACGATGCCCTGGTAAAAAACCGTACCGCCCAGGCAAAGGCTCTGGGGTATGAGAACTTCACAGAGCTGGGCTATAACCGGATGATCCGGAACAGCTACCGCCGCCCGGAGGTGGAGAAATTCCGCTCCCAGATCAAAGAGTACTGGGTTCCGCTGGCTGAGGAGTTCTGGGACAACCGCCGGAAGCGTCTGGGCCTTGACAAGCTTTATTTCTGCGACGAGGGCGTGAGTTTTCCGGAAGGAAGCCCGAAACCCATCGGAAGCTATGAGGACACTCTCCTGGCCGGTCAGAAAATGTACCGGGAGCTCTCCGAGAAGACCGGAGAATTTTTCGATTTCATGCTGGATGATCATCTTTTGCAGGTACTGCCGGGCAAGCACAAAAAAGTGGGCGGCTATATGACTTACATGCCGGATTTCCATTCTCCCTTCGTCTTTGCCAACTTCAACGGCACCAGCGGGGATGTGGATGTCATCACCCATGAGTGTGGCCATGCCTTTCAGGGTTATCTGACTGCCGACGATCCGATTCTGGAGCACGCAGATATCACGATGGAGACCGCCGAGACCCACTCCATGTCCATGGAATTTTTCACAAATCCCTGGATGAACCTTTTCTTCGGAGACCGGGCCGATGATTTCAAGAAATCCCAGGTGGAGGACGCTGTGGCCTTCATCCCCTACGGCTGTATGGTGGATGAGTTCCAGCACATCGTTTACGATCACCCGGAGATGACCCCGGCAGAGCGCAAAGAGGCCTGGAAGGGCCTGGAGAAGGTGTATAAACCTCATCTGGACTTCGGCGAGGAATATCCCTTCTTCGGAACAGGAAGCTACTGGCAGAGACAGAACCATATCTATGCCGGTCCCTTCTATTACATCGATTACTGTATCGCCCAGACCAGTGCGTTCCAGTACCGGATCTGGATGGAAAAAGACTACAGGGCAGCTTTTGACAGCTACCTGAAATTCAGCAGGGAATCCGGTTCCGGTTTCTATGCGGAAATGCTGGAGGAGAACGGTTTGAAGAGCCCCTTCAAGGAGGGAACGATCCAGGAGATCGTAAAAGGAATCCGGGAATTGCTGTAAAATATCAGGACTTAAAAAAAGCCCGAGAGGAGGTAGAGAAAAATGGCGTGGAAAGAACGTTATATGGAGGCCGTGGATGTGGAGACTTCCTACCGTCTGGCCAAGGAGATGGAGAGCTATCGAAGCAATCCAAAGCTTGGCTACCGCCCGGCCGGCTCCCGGGCTGAATTTGAGACCGGAGAACGCCTGAAAAAAGAAATGGAAGCCATGGGGCTTTCCAATGTCCGCAAAGACGAGATCCTGGTGGACGGCTGGGAGTTTGAAAAAGCGGAGCTTACATACAAGGACCGGGCAGGGAACACCTGCCGGGCGGTCCTTGGCGCGTACCAGACGGATTTTGTGACCGAGGGAGAGGAAAGCTTCGATCTTGTCTTCCTGGGAAAAGGAACCGCCAGGGATTATGAAGGAAAAGACGTACGGGGAAAGCTCGTGGTGGTGGAGATCAACCAACGAAACGAGTGGTGGATCAACTTCCCGGTGTACCAGGCCTGTGAAAAAGGGGCGAAGGCCCTGATTGCGGTCCAGACCGGAGGTTACGGCCAGATCGACAAACAGGCCTTGAATGCCCAGGATATCGCCGGTCCCGCGGAGGCTCCTGCATTCTCCATGTCCCAGGAGGACTGGGAGAAGATCCGGGAGTCTCTGGATGAAAAGGGAGAGATCCGGGTAGGGTTGAACGCCCGTTCCGTTGTCATGAAAAATGTGCCGACTTACAATATTGTCGGGGAGATTCCGGGAAAACGGCCGGAGCGGATGATTCTGCTCTCAGCCCATTACGATTCCTATTTCAGCGGTTTCCAGGATGACAATACGGCCATTGCCATGATGCTGGGCATCGCGAGAGCCTACTTAAAAATCGGCTATCAGCCGGAAAATACCTGGGTTTTCTGCGGGATGGCAGCGGAAGAGTGGGGTAAATGCGACACCAAGTACGACTGGTCCACCGGCGCTTACCAGGAGATTTTTAAGGTCCATCCGGACTGGGCTGGAAAGGTCATCGGAAACTTCAACTTTGAGCTTCCGGCCCTCTCCAACGGAAATCTGGACGGCATCCGCAGTACCTACGAGTACCGGGATTTCCTGGAGGAGTGCGTGAAAAAGCTTCCGGCTCTGACTCCGGCCTACATGGAGGGTGTCCGGGTATCGGCTCCTATTGAGACCTGGTCCGACGATTTCTCCGTGGCCATCGGAGGCATTCCCTCCATGGTCAATGAGTTCAGCGCGGGACCTTTTATGGAGACCCATTATCATTCCCAGTTTGACAGCGACGAGTTTTACGATGAGGCGGTCTACCGCTTCCATCACGAGCTCTATGGCCTGCTTTTGCTGGAACTGGATGCTCAGGCGGTGGTGCCCTTAAATTTTGCGGAAGTCTTCGAGGAAGCGGCCAAGAGCCTGGATGTAATTTACTGCCAGAAAGCGGGAGCCCGGGTGACGGCTCTTCTGGAGCTTCTGGAAAAGGCGCAGGAGCTTTCCGATGAGATTTACGACCGGATCTGGGATGTGAACGAGGCAAGACTGGCCGGGGAGGCGGTGGAGCTTGACCGGGTACGGGAGGCAGAGAAAAAACTCCTTTCTGTGTTTAAGATGGAGCAGGACCGTTTTGTTCGCCTGAACTGGGCAGATGAAGTGCTGTTCCCCGAGGAGGCCGCCCAGAACAACCTTTACTATATCCGCAAAGCCGTCCGTTCCCTGAAACGGAAGAACCTGGAGACGGCTCTGGAGGCCCTCTACGAGATCGACAACAACGCCTATGCGTTCCAGTTCAGCCGGAGTGTATATGAGCATTTTACGGACTATGTGTTCCATCAGGAACCGGACCGCCTGCAGTGGGGAGCCGGACGAATT
The DNA here is from genome assembly GCF_020686945.1 of Fusicatenibacter faecihominis. Taxonomy (NCBI): domain Bacteria; kingdom Bacillati; phylum Bacillota; class Clostridia; order Lachnospirales; family Lachnospiraceae; genus Fusicatenibacter; species Fusicatenibacter faecihominis. The sequence continues at coordinate 46,393 of NZ_JAJEPR010000004.1, forward strand.
GTCCATCATGAAAATCTCTATGATCTGGTGGAGGGACTTCTGGAAAAATACCGCCGGGGAGAGACGGAAGTCAGAGAGGAAATCCTTCGCCTGGAGGCTGTGGAGAAACGCCAGCAGGCCTATCTGAAGGAAGATGTGGATTATATGATCAAGTCCACAGAAAAAATGCTCCTGATTCTTCAGGAAGCAAAAGAATTACTATAGGAGGATTCATGGAAACAGATCGATTATACCGGGTGCAGCGTGAGGACCTGCCGGAGCTTGAGAAGCTCCTGACAGAATGCTTTCGGGAGGATCCGCTTTACCAGAAGCTGATACCCAACGAGGAAATTCGAAAAAGGCTCATGCCGGAGCTCTTTAAATGTGACCTGTCAGAATTTTACGAAACCTGTGAGATCTATGCAGACACGAAGGATCTGAACAGCCTTCTGGTGGTCTCCGATGAGGCAGAGTCCTACAACCTGTTCAAATACTATTTTACGGAGATTGAGGCGGTACTCCGGACCGAGGGGTATCTTCTGAAGGAAGATGCCAGTATGAAGACCTTCTGGAACTTTGTTCTGGGAAGGGATTACCTTAATTCCAACTGGACGGACCAGCTGCATCAGGATAACAGGCTGCATGTGATTTACCTGGCCGTAAGGCCGAGCATGCAGCATCATGGGCTGGCGGCCTGTCTTATGAATGAGGTGATCCGGTATGCGGACGAGCACCATATGATGGTGTCGCTCGAGACGCATAATCCGAAAAATGTGGAGTTTTATCAGCATTTGGGGTTCAAATTGTATGGGGTGCTGAATAAACATTTTGATCTTAAGCAATATTGTATGATAAGAGAAGTATAGGTTTTTTCAAAGCCTAGCTAAAACCTGCAAGGGGAAACCATCAGAGTTGAGCAGTCCTGGTTTCCCCTTGTAGTTTTTTTCTTCCGCTTTCCAAAAGCGAGAAGCCCCTTATTGGTTCTGGCTGAGAACCTCCGTCAGCTTCTGAAGCAATTCCAGATCTGACGCCTGCACCTTCAGATTGGTGGAAATCATTTCCCCATCCGGCGGGGTGACGGAGATCTCAATCAGACTCCCTTCCTCCAGCGCCCGGGTCTTAGCCGCCTTCATAAACGGAAAAAACTTCGGATGATTTTTCTCAAAACGATTCCTTAAAGCCCTCAGCTCAAGAAGCTGGGATACATTATTAAACATAGACAAACTCCTTCTTATCAATTTGCGCGCTTATTATAGCACAGAGCGCCCATTCTGGCTATGAGAAAATCCATCAAGAAGGCGAAAGGAACTTCTGAAAATTTACTGTTGATTTTTAGAATGATGTTTAGTATATTAGTCATAGTACAAGGAGGATGAATCATGCAGGAACTTGTGAAAGTCGTTGTGGATGCCATGGGCGGAGACAACGCGCCGCAGGAAACGGTGAAAGGCGCTGTAGATGCGGTGAACACCAGGAAGGACATCAAAGTGATCCTGACGGGCCGGCAGGAGCTGGTCGAGGGAGAGTTATCTAAGTACACCTATCCGAAGGACCGGATTGAAGTGGTAAACACCACCGAGGTCATCGAGATGGCGGAACCGCCGGTGAATGCCATTCGCAAAAAGAAAGATTCTTCAATTGTGGTCGGAATGAATCTTGTGAAAAAAGGCGAGGCAGACGCTTTCGTATCCGCTGGAAGTACCGGAGCTGTTCTGGTAGGAGGACAGGTGATTGTAGGCAGGATCAAAGGCGTGGAGCGTCCGCCCCTTACACCGCTGATCCCCACGAAGGATGGGGTAGCACTGCTGATTGACTGCGGAGCCAACGTAGATGCCAGACCCTCCCATCTGGTACAGTTTGCGAAGATGGGTTCCATTTATATGGAAAATGTGGTCGGGGTGAAGAACCCGAGAGTAGGAATCGTCAACATCGGTGCGGAAGAAGAAAAAGGAAACGCACTCGTGAAAGAGACCTTCCCTCTTCTGAAGGAATGTAAGGACATCAATTTCATCGGCAGCGTGGAGGCCAGAGATATTCCGGCCGGCGTCTGTGATGTGATTGTCTGCGAAGCCTTTGTCGGCAATGTGATCCTGAAACTTTATGAGGGTGTAGGAGCTACTCTGATCAGTAAAGTAAAGGCCGGTATGATGCAGAATCTTCGGAGCAAAATCGGGGCACTTCTCGTGAAACCCGCTCTGAAGGCAACCCTGAAGTCTTTCGATGCCAGCCAGTACGGCGGCGCGCCTCTTCTTGGACTGAAGGGGCTTGTGGTGAAAACTCACGGAAGTTCCAAAGCTGTGGAGATCACCAATTCCATTATTCAGTGTGTGCAGTTCAAACAACAGAACATCAATGAAAAGATCAAAGAGCACATATCGGTAAAAGAAGAAATAAGAGAGGATTGAATGTTATGGAATTCGAAAAGTTGAAGAATATTATCGCGGAAGTTTTAAATGTGGATGCAGATGAGATCACCATGGACACCACTTTTGTGGACGATCTGGGTGCAGACTCTCTGGATGTATTCCAGATTATTATGGGAATCGAGGAAGAGTTTGATATCGAGATCCCATCTGAGGAAGCCGAGAAGATCGTTACCGTAGGCGATGCTGTAGAGCAGATCAAAAACGCCGTAAACTAAATTCGGATTACCGTGAAGAGGGGATGTTTCAAACATCCCCCTTTATTTTGTAACCGGAAATTTCGATGGAATTTCCAATTACAAAAAAATTAGTTTTAAAGACAGATGAAAAAGGAGAAAACTAATGGAAAATCATCAGTTTGAGCTACTGGAAAAAAAGAGCGGGTATCATTTTCAGAATCCCCATCTTTTAAAACAGGCCATGACCCACAGCTCTTACGCCAACGAGCATAAGGCAAAAGGGTATCATGACAATGAAAGACTGGAATTTTTAGGAGATGCGGTCCTTGAGGTTGTGAGCAGCGAATTTCTGTTCCGCCATTATCCGGCCCTTCCTGAGGGAGATCTGACCAAGCTTCGCGCGAGTATCGTCTGTGAACCGACGCTGGCTCTCTGTGCGAGGGAACTGGATCTCGGAGATTTCCTGCTGCTGGGCAAAGGCGAGGAACACACCGGCGGAAGAAAAAGAGATTCCATCGTATCGGACGCCATGGAGGCTCTGATCGGTGCAATCTATCTGGACGGTGGTTTTGCTAGTGCAAAAGAGTTTGTACATCGTTTTATCATGACGGACATTGAGCATAAAAAGCTCTTTTATGATAGCAAGACTATTTTACAGGAACAGGTACAGAAAAACTGGCATGACGGCGAGATATCTTATGTTCTCACCGGCGAAGAAGGTCCGGACCACGACAAGACCTTTCTGGTGGATCTCTATGTGGCAGGAGAGAAAAAGAGCAGCGGAAAAGGCCGTACGAAAAAGGCAGCCGAGCAGGATGCTGCTTACCGCTGCCTGATCAACTGGAAAGAAAAACAGGAGTAACTGCATGTATCTGAAAAGCATTGAAGTACAGGGCTTTAAATCCTTTGCGAATAAGATCCTGTTCGAGTTCCACAACGGAATCACCGGCATCGTAGGACCCAACGGCAGCGGAAAGAGCAACGTCGGAGACGCGGTGCGCTGGGTTTTGGGTGAACAGAGCGCCAAGTCCCTTCGGGGAGCCAGCATGCAGGATGTCATTTTTTCCGGAACAGAGAACCGAAAGCCCATGGGCTTTGCTTCCGTCTCGATCACGATGGACAACTCAGACCACAAGCTTCCTATCGAATTTGACGAGGTGACGGTGACGAGAAGGGTCTATCGTTCCGGCGAGAGCGAGTACCGGATCAACGGTTCTGCCTGTCGCCTGAAAGATATCAACGAGCTTTTCTACGACACCGGTATCGGTAAGGAGGGCTATTCCATCATCGGTCAGGGCCAGATTGACAAGATCCTGAGTGGTAAACCGGAAGAACGGCGGGAACTCTTCGACGAGGCTGTGGGTATCGTCAAGTTTAAGCGCCGGAAAGCCGCCGCCCAGAAAAAGCTGGAAGACGAGCGCCAGAATCTGGTCCGCGTCAACGATATCCTCTCGGAGCTCACGAGACAGCTGACTCCTCTGGAAAAACAGGCGGAGACAGCAAAGATCTATCTGAAAAAAAGAGACGAGCTGAAAGTCCTGGATGTCAATATGTTCCTCCTGGAAATGGAAGAGAGCCGGACAGAGCTGGCAGCTTTGGAAGAAAAGCTGGCCATTTCCGAGCGGGATTTAAAGGAAAACAGTCAGAAATACGAGAGCATCCGCATCGAGTATGACAGGCTGGAGGAGAAGATCGGCGGTCTCGACGGCCAGATCGACAGCGAGCGGGCGAGAAACAATGAGAACCAGCTAAAACGCCAGCAGCTGGCCGGTCAGATGGAGGTCTTAAGAGAGCAGATCCGTTCCGTGGAGACTTCCAGAAAGAATCAGCTGGAACGTCTGGAGACCATCGAGAAGGATCTGACGGAGCGAAAAAAAGAGCTGGAGGCCAGCCGCCTGGAATTAAATGGCCTGAAGGAGGAGCGAAAACAGGCCCAGGAGGAAGAGGAAGACATCTCCGTGGAAAATGATGCCATTGAGGCTTCCATTTCCCATTTAAACCGGGAGATCGAGGGCGATAAGAGCGAGATCATCCGGATTCTGAATCAGAGGGCTTCCACCAAAGGAAAGATCCAGCGTTACGACACGATGATGGAGCAGAACCAGATCCGCCGGGCGGAGGTAAGCCAGCGGCTCTTAAGACTTCGAAGCGAGGAAAACGAGCAGGAAGACTCTCTGAAAGAACTGCAGGAAAAATACGAGACAGTTTCCGAGAAGATCGAGGATCTGACGGAGGAGAGCCGTACCTATGAGGAAGCCGTGGAGAAGATCCGCCGGGAGCTGGTGAGGCAGAACCAGCAGGCGGAGCAGGGCCAGACCGCTTTTCACCGGGAAGCTTCCCGGCTGGAATCCCTGAAAAACATCACGGAGCGCTACGACGGCTACGGAAACAGCATCCGCCGTTGTATGGAGCAGAAATCCCGGGAACCCGGCCTTCTGGGCGTAGTGGCAGATCTCATCAAGGTGGAAAAAGCCTATGAGGTAGCCATCGAGACCGCCCTTGGAGGCAGCATCCAGAACATCGTCACTTCGGATGAGGACACGGCGAAGCGGATGATCGATTTCCTGAAAAAAAATAAATTTGGCCGGGCGACCTTCCTGCCGCTGACCAGCGTGGGCCTCCGGGGCGGTTTCACCGACAACGGGGCCTTAAAGGAACCGGGAGTCATCGGTCTTGCGAGTACTCTTGTTCAGGCGGATCAGCAATACGAAGGCTTGGTGCGGTATCTTTTAGGCCGGGTGGTGGTGGCAGACACGATCGACCACGCGGTAGCCCTGGCAAGAAAATACCGCTATTCTCTTCGAATTGTCACCCTGGAGGGAGAGCTTTTAAGCCCCGGCGGCTCTATGACTGGTGGTGCGTTCAAAAATTCGAGCAATCTTTTGGGCCGTCGGCGTGAGATCGAGGAGCTGGAGGAGAGCGTAAAGCTTCTGAAAAAGGATCTGGATGACCTCAACCAGGCCATCGACGAGAACCGGAGCAAGAGAAATGCATTGCGAGATAAGATCGCCGCTCTGGCGGAAAAGCTCCAGAAAGAATATCTCGTCCAGAATACGGCAAAAATGGAGATCAGCCAGATGGAATCCCGCCGGGACGAGACGGCTTCCGGCTATCATCACCTGAAGGATGAAGCTGTGGAGATCGAGACCCAGATGGCGGAGATCAAAGAGGAAAAGCACCGGATTCAGGAAGAGCTGGATGCCTCCGTCAAGCAGGAGCAGGAGCTCAACGACCGGATTGAGAAAAATCAGAAAGCCCTGAAAGAAGAACAGGCCAACCTGACAGAGCAGAAACAGCGGTTTGAGAATGTACATTTAAAGCTGGCCGGTTTCCTTCAGAAGGAAGACTTCTTAAAGCAGAATACCAGTCGTATCGAACGGGAGGTCCGCACCCTCAATGAGGAAAAGGTTTCCGTTCAGAAAAAGATGGAGGACGGCGAAAAAGAGACTCTTGAAAAAGAAGAGAATCTGAAAAAAATCCAGGAGACCATCGATTCCGGAGCGGACGTCCAGAAGGAAGCCGAGGAGAAGATCCGGGTGCTCACTGAGGAGAAAAACGCCTGCATGGTGACGCAGAAGGGCTTTTTCACCGAGAGGGAAGCTCTGACGGAGCAGAAAAGCCTCCTGGATAAGGAGAATTTCCGCCTGAGCGCCAGACAGGAAAAACTCGTGGAGAGCCGGGATGCCCGGATCAACGATATCTGGGAGCAGTACGAGCTGACCCCGGGCAGCGCCAGAGAGATGAAACGCGAAGAATACCAGGAGATGAACCAGCTCAAGAAAGCGGTGCTGGATCTGAAAAATGAGATCCGCTCCCTGGGAAGCGTCAACGTCAATGCCATTGAGGAGTTTAAGGAGATTTCCGAGCGTCACAGTTTCTTAAAAAGCCAGCACGACGATCTGGTAGAGAGCGAAAAAGCTCTCCTTGGTGTCATCGACGACCTGGACGCAGGCATGCGCCGGCAGTTTGAAGAAAACTTTGTCAAGATCCAGACGGAGTTTGACAAAGCTTTCCGCCAGCTCTTCGGCGGCGGCCACGGCAAGCTGGAGCTTGTGGAAGGGGAGGATATCCTTGAGGCAGGCGTCCGCATCATCGCCCAGCCGCCAGGCAAGAAGCTGCAGAACATGATTCTGCTCTCCGGCGGAGAGAAGGCTCTCACGGCCATTGCCCTGCTTTTTGCGATCCAGAACCTGAAACCCTCGCCCTTCTGTCTCTTAGACGAGATCGAGGCGGCTCTGGACGAATCCAATGTGGCCAGATATGCAAATTATCTTCACAAGTTGACAAAAAATACACAGTTTATTATTATAACACATAGAAGAGGCACGATGGCGGCAGCCGACCGCCTGTACGGTATCACGATGCAGGAAAAAGGCGTTTCCGCCCTTGTCTCTGTAAATCTCATCGAGGACGATCTGGATGAGTAAGCAAATGGAGTGAAATATGGAAGAAAAGAAAGGCTTTTTTAAACGGCTGGTTGAGGGACTGACCAAGACCAGAAACAACATCGTGTCTGGAATTGATTCGATTTTCAGCGGATTTTCCAGCATCGATGATGATTTTTATGATGAGATCGAGGAGATTCTTATCATGGGAGATCTGGGGATCAATGCCACGACCTCCATCATCGAAGACCTGAAACGAAAAGTGAAGGAGCAGCACATCAAAGATCCGGCTGAGTGCAAGGAGCTCCTGATCGAGAGCATCAAGGAAGAGATGAACGTGGGCGAGACCGCCTATGAGTTTGAAAACCGCACGTCGGTGGTACTGGTCATCGGCGTCAACGGTGTGGGCAAGACCACAAGTATCGGCAAGCTGGCGGGCAAGCTCAAGGACCAGGGCAAAAAAGTGGTTCTGGCTGCGGCCGACACCTTCCGCGCGGCGGCAGGGGAGCAGCTGGTGAGCTGGGCAAACCGGGCCGGTGTGGAGATCATCAGCGGTCAGGAGGGTTCCGACCCGGGAGCCGTTGTCTACGACGCCATCCAGGCGGCCAAGGCAAGACATGCGGACGTTCTTCTGGTGGACACCGCAGGAAGACTCCACAACAAGAAAAACCTTATGGCGGAGCTTGGAAAGCTCAACCGGATCATTGAAAAAGAATATCCGGAAGCTTACCGCGAGACCCTGGTAGTCCTGGACGGCACCACCGGCCAGAATGCACTGGCACAGGCCAAAGAGTTCAAAGAGGTAGCCGATATCACCGGCATCATCCTCACGAAGCTGGACGGAACAGCCAAAGGCGGTATCGCCGTGGCCATCCATTCGGAGCTGGGCATTCCGGTGAAATACATCGGAGTGGGAGAGAGCATCGACGATCTTCAGAAGTTCGACGCAAACCAGTTCGTAAATGCGCTTTTTAACGTGAGTCAGGACAAATAAAACAAAAGAAAGAAGGAGAACATTATGGAGCAGTTGACCATCGAAAAATTTGAAGAGGCATATAACATCGTAAGACAGGCTGCCGCAGAGACGAAGCTGGTATACAGCGATTATTTCTCAGAGCAGACCGGAAACAAGGTTTACTTGAAGCCCGAAAATATGCAGGTGACCGGCGCTTACAAGATCCGTGGTGCCTATTATAAGATCAGTACCCTTACCGAAGAGGAGAGAAATAAGGGTCTGGTAACCGCATCTGCAGGAAACCATGCCCAGGGCGTGGCTTATGCGGCAAAGAAATTCGGCGTGCGCGCCGTTATCGTAATGCCCACCACTACCCCGCTCATCAAAGTGAACCGCACGAAGAGCTACGGCGCTGAGGTTGTCTTAAAAGGCGACGTTTACGATGATGCCTGCGAGTACGCAAAGGAGCTGGAGGCAAAAGAAGGCCTGACCTTCATCCATCCCTTCAACGATCTGACGGTTGCCACCGGTCAGGGAACCATTGCTATGGAGATCGTAAAAGAGCTTCCGCTGGTGGATTATATTCTGGTTCCGATCGGAGGAGGCGGACTGGCTACCGGCGTTTCCACTCTGGCAAAACTTCTGAATCCGAAGATCAAAGTTATCGGTGTGGAGCCGGAAGGCGCTGCCTGCATGAAAGCTTCCCTGCAGGAAGGCCATGTAGTGACCCTTCCTACCGTCAACACCATTGCTGACGGTACCGCAGTAAAGACCCCGGGCGACAAGCTTTTCCCGTACCTGCAGAAGAATCTGGATGATATCATCACAATTTCCGATGCAGAGATCATCGGTTCCTTCCTGGATATGGTAGAGAATCACAAGATGATCGTCGAGAACTCCGGTCTTCTGACTGTCGCAGCTCTGAAACATCTGAAACCGGAAGGAAAGAAAGTTGCTTCTATCCTGAGTGGCGGTAATATGGACGTGATCACGATGTCTTCCGTCATCCAGCACGGCCTGATCCTCAGAGACCGTATCTTCACCGTGTCCGTTCTGCTTCCGGACCGCGCAGGCGAGCTGGCAAGAGTGGCAGCTGTCATAGCCGAGCAGCAGGGCAACGTTATCAAACTGGATCATAACCAGTTCTTCAGCACAAACCGCAATGCCGCCGTAGAGCTGAAGATCACCGTGGAGGCATTTGGAACAGAGCACAAGGAAAAGATCGTCAAAGCTCTGAAGGACAAGGGTTACAAACCTAAGCTTACCCATGCAAATCTTTAATAAGTATAAGGAAAAATACGGCTATGCGATCATCCCTCTTCTCAGTACCTTTCTTTTAAACGATCTGGTGTACTGGGGAGGAATGGCCATCGCCGGAAACCGTTATCATTTTGACCTTACCACAAACCTGGACCGGAGGATTCCCTTCGTTCCAGGCTTTGTGTATATTTATCTGATCTGTTATCTTTTCTGGATCGTAAACTATGTTCTGGCAGCCGGAAACGGAAAGGATTATTTTTACCGTTATCTTTCCGCAGATCTGACGGCCCGTCTGATCTGTTTCCTGTTTTTTGTATTTTTCCCAACCACGAATACCCGTCCGGAGCTTGTGGGAAATTCCCTGAGCGTTCATCTTCTTGGCTGGCTTTATTCCATTGACAAACCGGCGAATCTGCTGCCTTCCATCCACTGCATGAACAGCTGGTTCTGTTATATTGCCGTGCGCGGCCGAAAAGATATCCCCCGCTGGTACCGGATTTTTTCCTTCGTATTTGCCTGGCTCATCGGTCTGTCTACGGTTTTCATCCGACAGCATGTCGTGCTGGATATTGCAGCGGGCTTCCTGCTGGCCGAACTGATGTGGCAGTTTTTTGGAAAAACGAAATATTACAAAAACGTAAGACAATTTTATGAAAAAATCAATGGTAAAATTCGTGAAAAATTGCTAAAATAAATGTGATGGAAAAAAGGAGGACCAGACAATGGAATTTATCAGGAAAAATAAAAAGAGCATTCTGGAGATTCTGTTTCTGGTGCTTCTGGTGGTATTTACCTTTTATGCGCTCCTGAAAGATCAGGAACTGGACGAAATCAATCAGGTCTTAAAGACGGCAAGCCCGGGCTGGCTCATCGCGGCGCTGGTCCTGGTTATTGTTTTTGTCTGCAGCGAGTCGGTGATCATTCATTATATGATGATCTCCCTGGGAAAGAAGACGAAGCTTCATCAGTGTATTCGCTACAGCTTCATCGGCTTTTTTTACAGCTGCATCACCCCTTCCGCCTCCGGCGGTCAGCCGGCGCAGATCTACTATATGAGTAAGGACGGTCTGGATGTCTCGATATCCACTCTGGTGCTGATGATCGTGACCATCACTTACAAGGCGGTGCTGGTGCTGGTGGGTTTTGTGGTGCTGATCTTCATGAGTCCCACGGTTCATACTTATATGGGAGCTTCCCGGTATCTTCTGTATCTGGGAATGGGCCTGAATGTCATTGCCGTGACCAGTATGATGATTCTGGTGTTTGTGCCGGGCTGGACGAAACGGATTCTCTATTACGGGCTCCGTTTCCTGGAGAAAATGCATCTTCTGAAACATAAAAGGGCCCGGACGAGAAAGCTTCTGCTTTCGATGAACAAGTACCGGGAAGCCAGCGTTTATTTCCGTACGCATAAGAGAGTGGTATTTCATGTGATGCTGATCACAATTTTTCAGAGATTCTGCCTGTTTTTTGTGACCTGGATGGTCTATCGGTCTTTCAGACTTTCCGGAACGCCCATGGGGCTGGTGGTCATTCTGCAGGCTGTGATCTCCGTGGCGGTGGATATGCTTCCGCTTCCGGGAGGCGTGGGAGTCAGCGAGGGGCTCTTTATGACGATGTTTGAGCCGGTCTTCGGCGAGAAACTCCTGCCGGGTATGCTTTTAAGCCGCGGCATCAGCTATTACGCGCTGCTCATCATCAGTGCGGTGCTCACTTTTATCGCCCATTTCAATCTGGTAAGGAGATCTTTTCAGAAGCAGGGGAATACACCAAAGAAAATGTAGAGAGGGAGAAAGAAAATGTTTATAGGATTTTACGACTATACGGTAGTGCTTACTTATATGAGCCTTCTAAGTTCTATCGTGGGAATGACGGAGGCTCTGGATGGCCGTTTCGGAAATGCCATCGCCTGTCTTGTGGTATCCGGTATCTGTGATATGCTGGATGGAAAGGTGGCCAGAACCAAGAAAGACCGGACTGAAGATCAGAAGAATTTTGGTATCCAGATCGATTCGCTCTGTGATCTTTTCTGCTTCGGTGCTTTTCCGGCGTTTTTAACCTACGCCCTGGGTGTGAGAGGCATTGTGGGAACGATCTCTATGTGCGTCTATGTGCTGGCAGCAGTGATCCGTCTGGGTTACTTTAATGTAAAAGAGATGAGACGTCAGCAGGAGACAGAAGAGCGGAGAAAGAGTTATGAAGGCCTTCCGGTGACTTCGATTTCGATTATTTTCCCGCTGATTTATCTCTTAAGACCCTACTGCGGACACACGGCTTATCTTCGGATTCTGATTGCGGTAATGTTCATCGTGGCCTTCCTGTTCGTGAGCAAGATCCGTGTCCTGAAGCCGGGAAACAAGCTCATGGCTTTCTTCATCGTGGCAGGTCTGGTGATCCTTGGCAAACTGTTACATATCTATTAAGGAAATAAATATGAAGAAAATGAAAACGACAGCTTCCCCGACCGTGCATCGCTGTATGGGGAAGGACGGAACGATCAGAGTGGAAGATTCCGGTCAGGACCGCTTCCTTCAGAAACTGTATACTTCTTTTTACGGACGGGTTCTTTTGAAAGTTCTGACGCAGCCGGGGTTTTCAAAAGCAGCAGGAGCCTTTCTGGACAGGAGGGCTTCCCGTTTCCTGATCCGTCCCTTTATCGAAAAGAATCACATGGATATGAGGCCTTATGTCAAAAGGCCTTATCGTTCTTTTAACGACTTTTTTACCCGGGAGATTCTTCCCACCGAGCGGATGATCGACTGCGATCCCATTCACCTGGTAAGCCCCTGCGACGGAAAAATTTCCATCTATCCACTGGATGAGACGGCGGAGTTTGCCGTCAAGGGCAGCGTCTATACGCTGGAGCGGATTCTTAAAAATCCTTCCCTGGCAAAAAGGTATGAGGGCGGTTATGCCTGCGTCTTCCGGCTCTGTGTGGATGATTACCACCGGTATTCCTACCCGGCAGACGGAGAAAAGTCGGAAAACATCCGGATTTCCGGTATTCTTCACACGGTAAATCCTATTGCTGTGGAGTCCGTGCCTGTCTACCATGAGAATACGAGAGAATACTGCCTGCTCAAGACAGAGCGCTTCGGCACCCTGATCCAGATGGAGGTGGGAGCGATGATGGTAGGACGGATCTGCAACTACCATGGTCCCAGGTATGTGAAGAAGGGCAGCGAGAAAGGCAGGTTTGAATTTGGCGGTTCTACGATCCTTCTGCTGGTCCAGAAAGGCCAGGCAACTTTCCGAGAGAAATTTCTGAAAAACACGGCTCAGGGCATCGAGACCCAGGTGGAAATGGGAGAGTGGATCGGTACCGCAAAATAGATGGTTAAAATTTTTGAAACTTGTCAAGAAAAAATACTTGACAAAAAGGAACTCATCAGTTATGATAGCAAAGGTGACTCGAGATGGAAAAATTTGTAGAACGAACTCTGCTCTATGATTTTTATGGAGAGCTTCTCACAGAACATCAGCAGAGCATTTATGAGGACGTAGTTCTCAATGATTACTCCTGTACGGAGGTAGCAGCGGAGCGCGGCATCAGCCGCCAGGGAGTCCATGATATGATCCGGCGCTGCGACAAGATCCTTTCTGATTATGAGGAAAAGCTTCATCTGGTAGAGCGGTTCCTGGAGATCCGTACGAAGGTCCAGGAGATCCGGAGTTCAACGGATTGTCCCGACAACATCAAGCGCATCGCGGATGAGATTCTGGAGGAGTTATAATGGCATTTGAAAGCTTATCAGAAAAACTTCAAAATGTATTCAAAAACCTGCGCAGCAAGGGTCGCCTGACTGAGGCCGATGTAAAGATCGCTTTGAAAGAAGTAAAGCTTGCTCTTCTGGAAGCGGATGTCAGCTTCAAGGTGGTAAAACAGTTCATCAAGAACGTCCAGGAGCGTGCGATCGGACAGGATGTGATGAATGGCCTGAATCCGGGTCAGATGGTGATCAAGATCGTAAACGAGGAACTTGTAAATCTTATGGGTTCCGAGACAACGGAGATTGCCTTAAAGCCTGGAAATGAGATCACTGTCATCATGATGGCAGGTCTTCAGGGTGCAGGTAAGACCACCACGACAGCAAAGATTGCGGCAAAGCTCAAAAGCAAAGGACGTAAGCCTTTACTTGCAGCCTGCGACGTTTACCGTCCCGCAGCAATCCGTCAGCTGGAAATCAACGGAGAAAAAGTCGGTGTCGAGGTTTTCTCCATGGGAGACAAACAGAATCCCGTAGATATCGCAAAAGCAGCTATTGAACATGCAAGGAACAACGGATATAACGTTGTGATCCTCGATACGGCAGGCCGTCTCCATGTGGACGAATCCATGATGGAAGAGCTTGAAAACATCAAAGCAGCTGTGGATGTATATCAGACAATACTGGTCGTAGATGCCATGACCGGACAGGACGCTGTGAATGTGGCAGATACCTTCAATCAGAAGGTTGGCATTGACGGAGTCATCCTGACAAAGCTTGACGGCGATACCCGAGGTGGTGCAGCCCTTTCCATTAAGGCCACCTGCGGAAAACCGATCCTCTATGTGGGTATGGGTGAAAAGCTTTCCGATCTGGAACAGTTTTATCCCGACCGAATGGCTTCCCGAATCCTTGGAATGGGCGATGTGATGAGTCTCATTGAGAAAGCTCAGGCCAATATCGACGAAGAGAAAGCCAGAAGTATGGAGCAGAAGCTCAAGAAAGCCCAGCTTGGCTTCGACGATTATCTGGAGAGTATGAACCAGATGAAAAATATGGGCGGCATGAGAAAACTGCTGGAAATGCTTCCGGGCATGGGCGGCGGTCAGCTCAAGCAGATCGAGGATGCCATGGACGAAAAGAAAATGGCTCAGATCGAGGCAATGATCCTCTCCATGACACCGAAGGAGAGAGCAAATCCCGACCTTCTGAATCCTTCCCGGAAAAAGCGTATCGCTGCCGGAGCAGGAGTGGACATCAGCGAGGTGAACAAGCTGGTCAAACAGTTTGAACAGTCCCGCAAAATGATGAAACAGATGGGCGGTATGATGAACAGCAAAAGTGCTAAAAGAGGCAAGTTTCGACTTCCCTTTTAAATAATCAATGGAAACCTTAAGGAGGTGAATCAAAGATGGCAGTAAAAATCAGACTGAGAAGAATGGGTCAGAAAAAGAACCCTATCTATAGAATCATCGTTGCTGATTCCAGATCCCCGAGAAACGGTAGATTTATCGAGGAGATCGGAACCTACAATCCGAACACAGATCCCAGCGAGTTCAAAATCGACGAGGAGCTGGCAAAGAAATGGCTGACAAACGGCGCACAGCCGACAGACGTTGTTGCTAAACTTCTTAAAGTAGCCGGAATCGAGAAATAATTAACTGGAGAGGTGCATGTAAATGAAAGAACTTGTAGAAGTTATTGCGAAATCTCTTGTTGAGTTTCCCGAGGAAGTCGTTGTGACCGAGAAGCAGAGTGGAAAAACCACAGTTCTTGAACTGAAGGTTGCTCCCTCTGATATGGGAAAGGTTATTGGAAAGCAGGGTCGGATCGCGAAAGCCATCCGGGCCGTGGTGAAAGCCGCCGCTTCCAAGGAAGACCAGAAAGTCGTTGTAGATATCCTGCAGTGACAGCTAAAAAACCTCGTGAAAACGGGGTTTTTTCCATATAGATTACTATTTTATAATGTGGAGGGATTTTTTATGAAAGGAAAGAAAAAGGGAGTTCTGTTGGTGCTGATGCTGATGAGTGTATTCATGTTGCTGCCGCTGGGAGCCAGCGCGGCAAAACTGAACATGACGACACCGCTGAAGTATGCGAAAAGAGGCTATAAGATCATTGCCTGGAACAAGTCCGACACCAGCCGGGCCTACGTTTACCAGCAGGCGAATTTTAAGAACGGAACCTATGGTTCTCTGGAAAAGGGCGGCGGAATCGTTGTCAATATGAGCAGGGTCAACTATCAGACCAGAAATATGAAGAACAAGCAGCTCACCTGGATTCCTGTTTACCTGCATAACAATAAACAGGCCAACGGCGTTCCGGTGACCGGCTATGTGAATGCGAAAAATATTGCCCTGACTGCTGTAAACATCAACAATGCTTCTCCCAACAGTACGGTACGGACAGCCATCAGCTACGGTTACAAATATCTGGGTACCCGTTTCATTCTGGGCGGAAGCTCCATCACGAATGGCATCGACTGTGCGACCTTTACAAAGCAGATTTATGAGGCAGCCGGAAAAGCTATGCCTTATCCTCATACGGATTGGCTGCAGAGCGTATCCAGACCGGTTTCTTACAGGGATCTGAAACCTGGCGATTTGGTATTCTATCTGAAATATGATACCAGCGGCCCGATCGATCATGTCGGCGTCTACATCGGCAACAATCTGATGATCAACGCTTCCGGTCATTATGGAAAAACTTATCCGGAAGGTGGCATTACCATCAAACGAATCGTTTACGGAAACCGCAGACCGGCCCTTTACAAACGTCTTTACGGAATCGACTGAGGTGAATAAATGGAAGATTTTTTACAGGTGGGCGTGATCACGGCCACCCATGGAATCCGGGGAGAGGTAAAAGTTTTCCCGACAACGGATGATCCGGAGCGTTTTCTGGATCTTGAGACCGTGTATCTGGATACGGGCAGAGAGAAAAAGCTCCTGACCATTTCCAGCGTAAAATTTTTTAAACAGTTTGTGATCCTGAAATTCAAGGAATTTGACAATATCAACGATGTGGAGCCATTCCGCAAGAAGTGCCTTCTGGTGACGAGAGACCAGGCAGTTCCGCTGGAAGAGGATGAATATTTCATCGCAGATCTCATCGGCCTCAGGGTTATCACCGATGAGGACAAGGTGCTCGGAGAGCTTACTGATGTCCTGGAAACCGGGGCCAACGATGTCTATCAGGTCACAGACGAAAACGGAAAGGAGATCCTCCTTCCGGCCATCAAAGACTGTATTCTTTCCGTGGACCTTGAAAAAGGCGAGATGAAAGTACACATACTGGAAGGACTGTTGGATTTATGAACTATCATGTACTGACTTTGTTTCCGGAAATGATCCTTCAGGGTCTGAATACCAGCATCATCGGCCGGGCCATCGAGAAAGGAATCTTAAGCCTGGAGGCCGTGAATATCCGGGATTATGCAGGAAACCGTTACGGAAAAGTGGACGATTATCCCTATGGCGGCGGAGCCGGCATGGTCATGCAGGCAGAGCCTGTCTATGCGGCAGTGAAGGACCTGGAAGAACGCATGAGCCATAAGCCACGGGTGATCTACCTGACACCCCAGGGAAGGGTCTTCCGTCAGGAGATGGCGGTGGATTTTGCGAAAGAGGAGGATCTTGTCTTTCTCTGTGGCCACTACGAGGGGATCGATGAGCGTGTCCTGGAGGAAGTGGTGACGGACTACGTTTCCATCGGCGATTATGTCCTGACAGGAGGAGAGCTTCCGGCTATGGTCATGATCGATGCCATTTCCCGTATGGTCCCCGGGGTTTTGAGCAACGGCGAGTCCGGCACAATCGAGTCCTTTCATGATAACCTGCTGGAATATCCCCAGTACAGCCGCCCGGAGGTCTGGAGAGACAAGGCGGTTCCGCCGGTGCTGCTTTCCGGTCATCATGCCAATGTGGAAAAATGGCGGCGGGAGGAGTCCATCAAACGGACACTGGAACGGCGGCCGGATCTTCTTGAGGACGCCAATTTAACGGAAAAAGAAAAAAAGTTTTTGACTTCATTGAAAAAGGGGTAAAGAGAGAATATGAAAAAGAGAGTAACCTGTGGTTTTCTGCTGTTGTTTCTGGCGCTGTCTCTTTCTTTTGAGCCCCGGGTTCAGGCCGCTTATCCGGCGGCCATGTCGGCGGCCCATCCTCTGATGGGTTATCCTCTGTCCCGGGCCAGAAAGACCATTGTTTACACCGACGCGGCGAGAAAGAAGAAGCTCACGACGCTGACTTACCGTGAGTTTTCGATTCTGAAGTATGACAAGACCAAACAGTCTCTCTACGTCACCTGCAAAGAGGGAACGAAGATCATCAAGGGCTGGGTAAAGAGAAATACCTTTTTCTTCACGCAGGATTTTAAGGCCGTACAGTCTTTTGCCAATCAGAATCTGACGCTCTACCAGGCAAAATCGACTTCCATGTATTATCAGTCCATACCGCTTTATACGGGCGGTTCCACCGTGGGAGAGAGTGGTTCCTGGTATCAGATGACCTTTTATCTGAACGGCCGCTATTATCTGGGCTGGATTCCCAAGACAGACTATGGAAAAATCCGTCTCTCCATGGATACGACGGAGCAGCTTCTGGCAGACGGCACCTACACAATCCGCGCCCGCGAGAGAAACCGCTTTTCCCTGACGGCAGATACGGCCAAAGGAACTGCCCTTCTCCGGAAAACCACGGGAAAAGAGAATCAGCTGTATACACTGAAGCATGTGGAGAATAATCAGTATACCATTTCACCCTATGGAACAGAGCTTTATCTGGGCCTTAAGGATGGGAAGCTTGCTGCCGTTTCAGACAAGACACTCTGGACCTTCACAAGATATGGCCGCTATTTTGCCCTCCGTGAGGTGAAGAGCCAGAAGGGTATCGCCTTTGTCTCCGGAAAGGGAATTTTCGAGCGGAGATATGCCCGGACCAGCTCGCTTCAGAACTGGGTATTTACCAAAACGACGGTGAAGAATGAGGAGAGAAAGAACACGGTCTTTTCCCAGTATGATCCCAAATGGGGCGGAAACACCTACTGTGATGGCAATCCGGTACGGACCATTTCCAGCTCTGGCTGCGGCGTGGTATCCTTTGTAAATGCGATCTACGCCCTGAACGGAGAGTATATTGATCCGACCGTACTGGCCCGGTACTCCAATTCCCACGGTCATTATTTCTATATGCAGGGAACTGCGGATACACTTTATGCCGATTTTGCCCGGACCAATGGAGTTTTCTATCACTTTAAATGGGATGGTAAGATCTATGACACGGCTTCTTTAAAGAAGCATCTCAAAAATGGCGGTACGGCTGTGGCTCTGGTGCCCGGTCATTATATTGCGATCGCCGGGTATCGGGAGAGCGACAACAGTTTCCTCGTACTGGATTCTGCCATTTACAACAAACGACCGACCACGATCAACGGCGACTGGGTCAGCGAAGCGACCCTCCGGACAGGAACGCTGTACTGTTCCTATTTCCATCTCTTCAGCCGCGTAAAATAATGGCAAAAACCGCTTGCATTTTACAGAAAGTTATGATAAAGTATTAAATGTTGTGAGTAAGAGATGGTCCTCTGTTACAAGAATTGTATTAAGAACATCCGAATAATAAGGAGGAACACAATGAACGATATTATCAAAAACATCGAAGCTGCTCAGCTCCGTGAAGATGCACCCCAGTTCAACGTTGGAGATACCGTTAAGGTATACGCTAAGATCAAAGAGGGAAACCGTGAGCGTATCCAGGTATTCGAAGGTACTGTTTTAAAGAAACAGGGCGGAAGCGTAAGAGCTACCTTCACTGTTCGTAAGAATTCCAACGGCATCGGCGTTGAGAAGACCTGGCCTTTACATTCCCCGAACGTTGAGAAGGTTGAAGTTGTAAGACGCGGTCGTGTAAGACGTGCAAAACTGAATTATCTGAGACAGCGTGTCGGCAAGAGCGCAAAGGTAAAAGAATTAGTAAAATAAAAAATGGACCAGGGACAATTACAGTAGTAGTTGTCCCTTGTTTGTTATGAGGGAACATTATGGCGAAGAAGAAACGAAGTATTCCCCAGCAGATTTTTCTCTGGGTCTTCCAGATCGTCATCGTCGTGCTGTTCGCCTTTGTACTGGTCTATTTCTTTGGACAGACGAGAGCCTGTATCGGTCAGTCCATGAGTACGACCATCGAGGGCGGAGACGCGGTACTTTTGGACGGATTATCATATAAGCTTGGAAATCCCAAAAGGAATGATGTGATCGCATTTCAGCTGAACGGAAACCGGGAAGGAGCTTCCTCCATCAAACGGATCCTGGGAGTTCCCGGGGAGACTATCCAGATCAAGGATGGGATGATCTATATCGATGGAGAGATCTATCTGGAGAAAAAGGATTACCCGGCAATGACAGACGCGGGGCTCGCGGAGGAGCCAATTACCCTGGGTACAAATCAGTATTTTGTGCTGGGTGACAACCGGAACAACAGTGAAGACAGCCGTTATGCGGATGTGGGCGTTGTCAGCGGCAAAAATATCGAGGGAAAAGTATGGTTTGTTCTTTCCCCGAGCAACCATATGGGTTTAGTAAAGTAAAAGAAACGAGAGGATATTGCATGAATTATCAGTGGTACCCCGGTCATATGACCAAGGCCAGACGGATGATGCAGGAGGACATCAAGCTCATTGATCTTGTCATCGAGCTGGTGGATGCCAGAGTGCCGTTCAGCAGCCGGAATCCGGATATCGACGAGCTGGCGAAAAATAAATCGAGGCTGATCCTTTTAAATAAGAGCGATCTGGCGGATAAGGCGAAGACTGCCCGCTGGGTCGAGTATTTCCAGCAGAAAGGGTTCTATGTGCTGGAACTGAACGCCAAGACCGGCGCGGGAATGAAGGCCATCGACGGCGTTGTGAAGGAAGCCTGCCGGGAAAAAATCGAGCGGGATTTGAAACGGGGGATCAAAAACCGTCCGGTCCGGGCTATGGTGGTGGGAATCCCCAATGTGGGAAAATCCACCTTTATTAACAGCTATGCGGGCAAGGCCTGCACGAAGACGGGAAACAAGCCCGGTGTCACCAAGGGAAAACAGTGGATTCGCTTAAATAAGACCACAGAGCTTCTGGACACACCAGGAATCCTCTGGCCGAAATTTGAAGACCAGTCTGTGGGCCTGAAACTAGCCCTCATCGGCTCCATCCGGGACGAGATCCTGAATATCGATGAGCTCGCGATCTCTCTCATCACCTTCCTTTCTGCCGAATATAAGGGGATTCTGGCAGAGCGTTACGGGATCGAAGAAGAAGGGACGCCGCTGGCTATGCTGGAAGCCATTGCAGAGAAGAGAGGTTGTCTTCTGAAAGGAAAAGGCCTGGATTACAGCAAGGCTGCAGGAATCCTCATCGATGATTTCCGCAGCGGCCGTCTGGGAAGACTGACACTGGAGCTGCCGGAAGAAAAAGAGGCGTAAGCCGCAAGGAAACGGTGGGAGAGTATGAATAAGCACAGAGTGAGGAGGCTTTTCGGAGCGCTGGCCTGTATCTGTCTGGTCTTTTTCCTGACCTGGTTTTTTACAGAGTTTGTGGGGCAACGCACGGAGGTGGAGGGCATGTCCATGTCCCCTACATTGAAGGACAAAGAAAATCTGATCCTGGACAAGATCAGTTACCGATTTCGGGATCCGAAGCGGTATGAGATTGTGGTTTTTCCACCAAAATATAAAGAAAATACCTATTATATCAAGCGGGTCATCGGTCTTCCCGGGGAGACGGTGGAGATCTGGAAGGGAGAAGTCTATATTGACGGCCAGCGCCTTCCCGGGGATGATTCCTATGGGAAAATAGAAGATCCGGGCCTGGCGGCAGAGCCGTTTCTCCTCGGCGAGGATGAATATTTCGTGCTGGGAGACAACCGGAACGATTCCATAGACAGCCGGGAGCCGGAGGTGGGAGCCGTCCGCCGGGCGGATATCCTGGGAAGAGCCGTTTTTCGGGTCTGGCCCCTCACGGAGTTTGGCTTTCTGTCCAGGAAGAGAGGATAACGAATGGAAAAAAAGATAGCGGAGATCCGTAAGGAGTTTGAGGCGGCTTCTTTTTCTGAGATTCCGGCGCTGATAGAGGCATACTGGGAGGATGAGAGAAGCGGAGTCAGAAATCTGATCGGAAAATACGAGAAAAAACTGGACGCTCTCGACAAAGAGAGGGAGCGCCTGGAAGCGATGCGTCAGTACGAGCATGAATACGAGGGCCAGTATGAGCTGATCTGCGGCATTGATGAGGCAGGAAGAGGCCCTCTGGCCGGCCCGGTGGTGGCTGGAGCCGTGATTCTTCCGAAGGACTGTGAGATTCTGGGACTCAACGATTCCAAGAAGCTCTCGGAGAAAAAGAGGGAAGAGCTCTATGATGAGATTATGGAGAAGGCCGTAGCTGCCGCCGTTGGTATTGTAGGCCCTGCCCGGATCGATGAGATCAACATTCTTCAGGCTACCTACGAGGCCATGAGGGAGGCCGTGGGCAAACTTTCCAGAGCACCCCGGATTCTTCTCAACGACGCCGTACGGATCCCGGGCATTGCGATTCCCCAGGTTCCGATCATCAAGGGAGATGCCAAGAGCGTTTCCATCGCGGCAGCCAGTATTCTGGCGAAAGTGACCAGGGACCGGCTCATGTACGAGTATGACAAGATCATGCCGGAGTATGGTTTTGCTTCCCACAAGGGGTACGGTTCCAAGGTACATATCGAGGCTCTTCAGAAATATGGTCCTTCCCCTATCCACCGGAAGACCTTTATCACCCATTTCTGCTAGTCTGCGGGGACTGGCCGGGAGAGCCTGACGGATATAATTGAACAAACGGAAAATCGGGGCGGCCTACGAAATGCAGGCCGCCGCTTATTTAAAGAAAAAAGGATACCGGATTCTGGAAGCAAATTTCCGCTGTCGCTTTGGCGAGATCGACCTCATTGCCCGGGATGGAGCTTATCTGGTGTTCATCGAAGTGAAATACCGCAGTTCCTTAAAAGACGGGGATTCCCTGGAGGCTGTGAATCGGAGAAAACAGAGAAAAATCATCCGGGTGGCAGAGTATTATCTCTGCATGTATCAGGAGAAAGCAGATCTGCCCTGCCGGTTTGATGTGATCGGGATCGAGGAGGAACGAATCCGGCTGATCCGGAACGCCTTCGACTGCGGCAGTTAAAAGGAGAGCGCATATGAAGAAAATCCGAAGAAAATCAGAGAGAGAAGTGCTGACCTGGCACGGAGAAAAAGAGGTTCCCTATTTTACGTTTCCGTCTTTCGAAAAGCTGTCGGAAATCGTGCATGGCTTTTCCAGCCGTCTGGGCGGTGTGAGCGAGGGCTGTCTTTCCAGCATGAATTTAAGCTTCAGCCGGGGAGACGAGCCGGAGCGGGTCCGGGAAAATTTTCGCCGGATGGCGGAGAGCATCGGATTTTCCGAGGAGAATCTGGTCTTTTCCATGCAGACTCACACGACCAATGTCCGCCGGGTGGGAAAGGAAGACTGCGGCAGAGGACTCCTTCGGCCGGTGGGTTACCGGGATGTGGACGGTCTTGTGACCAATGAGCCGGAGGTGGTTCTTGCGACCTTTTACGCGGACTGTGTGCCGCTCTTCTTTATGGATCCGGTACGCCATTGCATTGGCCTTTCCCATTCCGGCTGGCGCGGCACCGTGGGCAAGATCGGAAAAGTCACAGTGGAGACGATGACGAGGGAGTTTGGAAGCGACCCGAAGGATATTCTGGCGGCGGTGGGACCTTCCATCTGTCAGGATTGCTACGAGGTCAGTGAGGAAGTCATCGGGCTTTTCCGGGAAAACTTCGTCGAAGAGCTCTGGCCAAAGCTTTTCTATGGAAAGGAGAATGGTCACTATCAGCTGAATCTCTGGGAGGCTAACCGGTCGATCTTCGAGGAGGCCGGGATCCTGCCGGAGCATATCACGGTGACGGATGTTTGTACGGCCTGCAATCCGGAGCTTCTCTTTTCCCACCGGGCTTCCGGCGGAAAAAGGGGAAATCTGGCCGGTTTCTTAGGCTTACGGGCATAAAAAATCCGCTGTACGGGGAAAGAAAAATCCCTGTACGGCGGATTTTTTTTACTGGATAGCGTCCAGTGCGTTGGAGATATCGGCGATGAGATCCTCTTTGTCTTCCAGGCCCAGGCTGATGCGGATCAGCTCTGCGGGAACGCCTGCCTCGACGAGCTGTTCGTCGGTCATCTGGCGGTGCGTGGAGGTGGCGGGATTCAGACAGCAGGTTCTGGCGTCAGCCACATGAGTCTCGATGGCTCCGAGTCTTAAGTTCTGCATGAAGGTGGAAGCTGCTTTCCGGCCGCCCTTGAGGCCGAAGGAGACAACGCCGCAGCCGCCGTTGGGCAGATATTTCTGGGCTCTCTCGTAGTATTTGTTGGAGGGGAGACCGGAATAGTTTACATAGGCAACCTTCGGATGTTTCTCCAGGAACTCGGCTACCGCCTGGCCGTTTTCCACATGCTTCGGCATACGGACATGGAGAGATTCCAGACCCAGATTCAGGATGAAAGCGTTATTCGGGGACTGCATGGAACCGAAGTCGCGCATGAGCTGGGCGGTACATTTGGTGATGAAAGCGCCCTCTTTTCCGAATTTTTCCGCATAGGTGATTCCGTGATAGCTCTCATCCGGTGTGCAGAGTCCCGGATATTTGTCTGCATGGGCCATCCAGTCGAAGACACCGTGGTCCACAATAGCTCCGCCTAAAGCTGCTCCGTGGCCGTCCATGTATTTGGTGGTGGAATGGGTCACGATATCAGCGCCCCACTCAAAGGGACGGCAGTTTACGGGAGTGGGGAAGGTATTATCCACAATGAGGGGAACGCCGTGAGCATGGGCCACTTTGGCAAAAAGTTCAATATCGAGAACCGTCAGGGCCGGATTGGCGATGGTCTCGCCGAACATGGCTTTGGTGTTGGGACGGAAAGCTGCATTCAGTTCTTCCTCGGTGGCATCCGGGGAAACGAAAGTTGCGGTGATTCCCATTTTTGCCATCGTGACGGAAATCAGGTTGAAGGTTCCGCCGTAGATGGAAGAGGAGGCCACGATATGGTCGCCGCACTCACAGATATTGAAGAGAGCCAGAAAATTAGCTGCCTGACCGGAAGAGGTAAGCATGGCTGCCGTGCCGCCCTCCATGGCTGCGATCTTGGCTGCCACATGGTCATTGGTGGGGTTCTGGAGTCTGGAATAGAAATATCCGGAAGCCTCCAGATCAAAGAGTTTTCCCATGTCCTCGCTGGTATCATATTTGAAAGTCGTGGACTGGATGATGGGGATCTGCCGCGGCTCCCCGTTTCCCGGTTTGTAACCGGCCTGTACGCATTTTGTACCCATTCTGTATTCGTTCATCACATTTTCCTCCTGTTATTTACACAGAAAATGCTCCCTGCATGATGACGCTTACAGGGAGCATTTCAGGTACTTTTATACTAACACTTTTGCAGAAAAGTATCAATCCTTATTTGACAGGCTGATAGGAAGCCAGCAGCTTGTGGATCTTCTCTGTCGGGGACTGTACATGGTTGATGGAGACGTCATGGTTCATGGAATCAATGATGCTGGCCAGGAACTTGCTCATATCAGCCTCTTCATAGTACGGACGGGTCAGAAGCTCCGGCCGTCTGTAGTGAAGGTTTGTGGTGACAACTTTGGAGATATAGCCTTTCTCGTAGTATTCGTCGAATTTCTCCAGGCCGTCGGTGAAAAGACCGAAGGTGGTGCAGACGAAGACGCGGCCGGCTTTCCGGTCTTTCAGCTGTTTGGCAACGTCCAGCATACTCTCGCCGGAGGAGATCATATCGTCGATGATGATCACATCTTTTCCTTCCACGGAATCACCCAGGAACTCGTGGGCAACGATGGGGTTTTTGCCGTTGACAACGGTGGAGTAATCTCTTCTCTTGTAGAACATACCCATATCCACGCCGAGGATGTTGGCGAAGTAAACGGCGCGTCCCATAGCTCCCTCGTCCGGGCTGATGATCATCAGGTGTTCGTTGTCGATCCGGAAATCAGGAACGGACTTGGTCAGCGCTTTCAGGAACTGGTAGGTCGGCATGAAGGTGTCGAAGCCCTGAAGCGGGATGGAATTCTGGACTCTGGGGTCGTGAGCGTCGAAGGTGATGATGTTGGAAACGCCCATCCGGGTCAGTTCCTGCAGAGCCAGGGCACAGTCGAGAGATTCCCGTTTGCTGCGCTTGTGCTGGCGTCCCTCATAGAGAAAGGGCATGATCACATTGATACGGCGCGCTTTTCCGTTTGCTGCGGAAATGATACGCTTCAGATCCTGATAGTGGTTGTCCGGAGACATATGGTTTTCGTAACCGCAGACCGTGTAAGTCAGGCTGTAGTTCAGCACATCGGCAAGGATAAAAAGATCCACGCCTCTTACGGATTGTTTCAGGATTCCTTTGGCTTCGCCGGAACCGAAACGCGGGCAGCAGCAGTCGATCAGGTAGGAATCCTCCAGATAGCCTCTGTAAGCGATGGAATCTTTGGTGTGACTGGGATTTTCGTGACGGAAATCGCTCAGGTGTTTGTCCACCAGATTCGCGAAATCGCGGCATCCCTCCAGAGAAGCCAGCTTTAAAGGCGCAATAGGAATGGAATTTTGAAGCGGTTCAAAATTAGGCATGACAGTCCTCCACAAAAAATATAAAGTTTTACATAATTTTACATAATCTCACATCATCTTAACATTGCAGCCAGGGCGAGTCAAGGAAAATATAAATTTCATGAGGGTAATCATTGCATTTTACAGCGTGATTTAGTATGATAATGAGAGCAAAGGAGAAAACAACATGAAGAAAAAAGACCACCGCCATAAGGTGAGTACGGTAGAACCGGGCAGCATCGCGGAGGAACTGGGGATTGAACCCGGGGATTTTTTGCTGGCCGTCAACGATCAGGAGATCGAGGATATCTTCGATTATCATTACCTGATCAATGAAGAATACCTGACCGTACTGATTGAGAAGCCCGACGGGGAACAGTGGGAGCTGGAGATCGAGAAGGAGTTTGAGGATGATCTCGGAATGGAATTTGAGAACGGCCTCATGGATGATTACCGCTCCTGTCATAATAAATGTATTTTTTGTTTTATTGACCAGATGCCGCCTGGCATGCGGGAAACACTCTATTTTAAGGACGACGATTCCCGCCTTTCTTTCCTCCAGGGAAACTATGTGACCCTGACCAACATGAGCGAGCACGACATCGACCGGATCATCCGCTATCATCTGGGTCCCATCAACGTGTCCTTCCAGGCGATGAATCCGAAGCTCCGCTGTCAGATGCTCCACAACCGTTTCGCCGGGGAAGCGCTGAAAAAAGTGGACCGGCTCTATGAAAACGGCATCGAGATGAACGGCCAGATCGTTCTCTGCAAGGGTGTCAACGACGGGGAGGAGCTCCGCTACAGCATTGAAGCCCTGGGAAAATATATGCCGGTGCTTCAGAGCGTCTCCGTGGTGCCTGTGGGCCTTACGAAGTTCCGCGAGGGCCTTTATCCGCTGGAGCCTTTTAATAAGGAAGACGCCGGTGAAGTGCTGGATATGATCGAGCACTATCAGAAGATTTTTTATGAAAAATACGGTATTCACGGAATTCATGCCGGGGATGAGTGGTATCTTCTGGCGGAACGGGAGCTCCCGGAGGCAGAGCGCTACGACGGCTACATCCAGTATGAAAACGGCGTGGGCATGCTTCGTTCCCTGATCGATGAGGTGGAAGAGGAACTGGCACTGAGGGAAAAGGACGAGAGCATTTCCCATGCAATTTCCATCGCCACCGGCTATTCGGCGGCTCCGGTCTTAAGGCAGCTGGCAGACCGGGTGCAGGAAAAATACCCCAATGTCTACACAGAAGTTTATCCGATCGTCAACCATTTTTTCGGGGAGCGGATCACTGTGGCCGGTCTTCTGACTTTCCAGGACCTGAAGGAACAGCTTCTGGAGAAAAATCTGGGCGAGCGGCTGCTTCTTCCGAGCACGATTGTGAAGAGCGACGAGGATCTTTTCCTGGACGACTACCGGGTAGGCGATCTGGAAACTGCTTTACAAACGCCGGTGAATATTGTAAAATCAAGCGGTCGGGCTTTTGTGGAAGCCCTTTTAATGGAAGACGGAGAGGTCCGTCATTCCCAGATAGGTGAGGTGAATAAATATGAGTAAACCAGTAGTAGCAATCGTTGGAAGACCCAATGTGGGAAAATCCACCCTTTTTAATGCGCTGGCGGGAGAGCAGATCTCCATCGTAAAAGATACGCCCGGTGTGACCAGAGACCGTATTTATGCGGACGTGGAATGGCTGAATCATAAATTTACATTGATTGATACCGGAGGAATCGAGCCGGAGAGCAAGGATATCATTCTCTCCCAGATGAGAGAGCAGGCGCAGATCGCCATTGATACGGCGGATGTCATTATTTTTATCACGGATGTGCGCCAGGGCCTGGTGGATGCGGATGCCAAGGTGGCAGATATGCTCCGCCGCTCCCACAAACCGGTGCTTCTCGTGGTAAATAAAGTGGACAGCTTCAAGAAATTCATGACGGATGTCTACGAGTTCTACAACCTCGGCATCGGCGATCCGATCCCGGTTTCCGCCGCTTCCCAGCTGGGTATCGGTGATATGCTGGACGAGGTGGTCAAACACTTCGATGAGGATCAGCTGGAAGAGGCTGAGGACGAGCGCCCGCGCATCGCAGTCGTAGGAAAACCGAACGTAGGTAAATCTTCTATTATAAATAAGCTTATCGGTGAGAACCGTGTCATCGTTTCCAACGTGGCCGGAACCACCCGTGACGCCATCGATACGGAGATCGTCTGGAACAAGAAGCCCTATGTGTTTATCGACACCGCAGGTCTTCGCCGGAAGAACAAGATTAAAGAAGAGCTGGAGCGCTACAGTATCATCCGTACGGTAACGGCCGTTGACAGGGCTGATGTGGTAGTCGTAGTCATCGACGCCACCGAGGGTGTCACCGAACAGGATGCGAAAATTGCCGGTATCGCTCACGAGAGAGGAAAAGGTATCATCATTGCCGTCAACAAATGGGACGCTGTGGAGAAAAACGACAAGACTATCTACAAGTACACGAATGAGATCCGTAACACTCTTTCCTTTATGCCTTACGCAGAGATCATGTTTATCTCCGCAGAGACAGGGCAGCGTCTGCCGAAACTTTTCGAGAAGATCGATATGGTTCTGGAAAACCAGACTCTTCGGGTACAGACCGGTGTGCTCAACGAGATTATGACCGAGGCCGTGGCTCTTCAGCAGCCGCCTTCAGACAAAGGAAAACGCCTGAAACTCTTCTATATTACCCAGGTAGCGGTAAAACCGCCCACCTTCGTGATCTTTGTAAACGACAAAGAGCTGATGCACTTCTCTTATGTGCGTTATTTGGAAAATAAGATCCGGGATACCTTTGGCTTCCAGGGAACTTCCCTGAAATTCATTATCCGGGAGAGACAGGAAAAGGAGAGATGAGTATGTGGGTTCGAGTCGGCTGTCTGGCCATCGGTTATCTCTTCGGTCTCTTTCAGACCAGCTATATTTACGGAAAGGCCCACGGCATCGATATCCGCAATTACGGCAGCGGCAACGCAGGCACCACCAATATGATGAGAACGCTCGGCACCAAAGCCGGCCTCATCACCTTCTTTGGCGACTGCGTGAAATGTATGCTGGCCGTAGGCCTTGTATGTCTGCTTTTTGGAAAAAGTCACAGCGAAATGCTTCCTCTTCTCAAGATGTATGCGGCGGCGGGAACGATCCTGGGACACAATTTCCCCTTTTATCTCCAGTTTCACGGCGGAAAAGGCATTGCGGCTACGGCGGGTCTCGTTTTATCCTTTGACCCCATCATGTCAGTTTTAGGTATTATTACCTTTTTCGGCATCTTTTTTACCACCCATTATGTGTCCTTAGGCTCCCTTCTGGTTTACGCCGGGATCATGATCGAGGTGCTGGTGCTGGGACAGACGGGCCATTTTGCCATGAGCCAGCCGCTTCTCTGTGAGCTTTATGTTGTGACGGCCTTTCTGACGGTCATGGCTTACTGGAAACACAGAGGAAATATCGTCCGTCTCCTTCACGGAGAGGAGAGAAAGACTTATCTTTCCAGCAGCAAAAATAAAAAATAACGGAGGTATCGATTATGGCAAAGATCGGTATGATCGGTGCGGGAAGCTGGGGAACGGCCCTGGCGCTCCTGTGCGATAAAAACGGACATGAGGTGACGATCTGGTCCATCATGAAGGATGAAGTGAAAATGCTCCGGACGAAACGGCAGCACGAGACGAAACTTCCCGGCGTGATCCTTCCGGAGAAGATCGAGATCACCAATGATCTCAAGAAGGCCATGATGGACAAGGATGTGCTGGTTCTGGCAGTTCCTTCTGCTTTTACCAGAAGCACCGCCCGCTCCATGAAAGCCTTCTTAAAGCCCGGCCAGCTTATCGTCAACGTGGCCAAGGGTATTGAGGAACATACGATGCTGACTCTCTCCGAGATCATCGAGGAGGAGCTTCCCGAAGCGGAGGTGGCAGTGATGTCCGGTCCCAGCCATGCGGAGGAGGTAGGCATCGGCCTCCCGACGAATATCGTTGTCAGCGCTCATAAGAAAGCCGTGGCAGAGTATTTACAGGAGATCTTCATGAGCCCCGTCTTCCGTGTCTACACAAACCCGGATATCCTGGGCGTGGAGCTGGGCGGTTCCCTTAAGAACGTCATTGCTCTGGCAGCAGGAGCGGCGGACGGTCTGGGCTACGGCGACAACACGAAAGCGGCTCTGATTACCAGAGGTATCGCCGAAATCACCCGTCTTGGAGTGGCCATGGGAGCGAAGGTTGAGACTTTTAACGGGCTTACCGGCATCGGCGACCTCATCGTTACCTGTGCCAGCCGCCACAGCCGGAACCGGAAAGCCGGTTATCTGATCGGCCAAGGCTACACGATGGACGAGGCCATGAAAGAAGTCAAGATGGTGGTGGAGGGCGTCTATTCCGCCAAAGCCGCTATGGAGCTTGCTGTCAAGTACGAGGTGGAAATGCCCATTGTGGAGCAGGTCAACAAAGTCCTCTTTGAGAACAAGAGCGCGAAGGAGGCTGTGGCCGAGCTCATGCTCAGAGACAAAAAAGTAGAAAACAGTACTCTCGTCTGGGAGGCTTAAAGAGTTGAAATCCCCCTGTCCGGTTTACTGCTACCGGATAGGGGATTTTTTTGCAAAAAACAGTTGCTTTTTTGATACAGAGGGTGTATAGTACAGATAACTTGAGACTTTAAAGCATAAAAGCGTTAAAGCATCGATAGATTGAAGAGGTAAAGGAGAAGATATTATGAAAAAGAAACTTGCTTTGTTATTAAGTCTGGGACTCTGTGTATCTACAATGACGATTACTGCTTCCGCAGATGAAGAGAAGACCTACAAGATCGGTGTCTGCCAGCTCATGGAGCACGACGCTCTGGATGCAGCCTACAATGGTTTCGTGGAAGGCCTGAAGGAAGCCGGCTACGAGGAGGGCAAGAACCTGGAGATCGATATGAACAATGCACAGGGTGACCAGTCCAACTGTGCCACCATCGCTGCCAAGCTGAAAAACGACGGCTGCGACCTTGTCTTCGCTATCGCTACTCCGGCGGCTCAGGCCTGTGCCAATGAGATCACCGACACCCCGATTCTGATTTCCGCAGTTACCGATCCGGCTGCTTCCGGACTGGTTGACAGCAATGAGGCTCCGGGAGCAAATATCACCGGTACTTCCGATCTGACACCGGTAGCTTCTCAGATCGAAATGATCCAGAAACTGGTTCCTGATGCAAAAACGGTAGGCGTTTTCTATACCTCCAGTGAGACCAATTCCAAACTTCAGGCGGATATGGCTATTGAAGCAGGAGAGAAGCTTGGTTACACGATGGAGACTTATACGGTTTCTCAGAGCTCTGAAATTCAGCAGGTAGTAGAGTCTATGGTCGGAAAGATCGATGCACTCTATATTCCTACAGATAATCTGCTTGCCTCCAATATGCCGACGGTTTCCATGGTTGCAAACCAGGCAAAGATCCCGACAATCTGTGGTGAGAGCGGAATGGTAGAAAATGGAGGACTCATCACCAACGGAATCAATTACTTTGATCTTGGTGTTCTGACCGGAAAACAGGCAGCAGAGATTCTGGAAGGTGCAGACCCGGCTACAATGCCCATCGAGTACTGCCCGGAGGATTCCTACACCTACACCGTAAATGAGGATACCGCCGCAGAGATCGGCATTGAGATACCGGAGGAATTCCTTCAGGATTCCGAGGAGGTGGAAACAGAAGCTTCCACAGAGACCGCAGAAGAGACCGAGACTGAGTCTGAGTCTGCTGCAGAATAAAAAAACTAAATCCAATATTTGGAGGTTTACATGAGCGTATTATTAGCCATGTTCAGTGCCGTTGCCCAGGGAATGCTCTGGGCAATGCTTGCACTGGGCGTTTATATCACTTTCCGTCTTCTGGACTTTGCAGACCTTACCTGTGAGGGCAGCTTTGCCATGGGAGCCTGTATCAGTGCCGTGATGACGGTGACTTACCATATGAATCCTTTTGTCAGCCTGATCTTCGGCTTCCTGGGCGGAGCCATCGCGGGAACGGTGACAGGTCTTCTGAACACGAAGCTGAAAATTCCGCCGATCCTGGCAGGTATTCTTTCCATGATTTCTCTTTATTCCATCAACCTCCGGATCATGTCCGACAAGGCAAATCTTCCCATCAATGTCCGGGAAGAGGGAGTGGAGAGCATGGTAACTTTTATACAGAAACTTCTCCCCGAATCCATACGGACCATGAGTCAGACCACGACGGTGATCGCAGCCTGTATCGGCCTTGTTTTCTGTGTTCTCTCCGTTGCGGTTCTTTACTGGTTTTTTGGAACAGAGCTGGGAAGCGCTATCCGGGCCACGGGAAACAATGAGAAAATGATTCGTGCCCTGGGTGTCAACACCGACCATATGAAGCTGGTAGCTCTGGCTTTGAGCAATGGTTTCATCGCCCTTTCCGGTTCCCTTGTAGCTCAGAACCAGAAGGTAGCGGATGTAGGTTCCGGAACAGGCGCCATCGTCATCGGCCTGGCTTCCATTGTCATTGGCGAGGTGCTTTTTGCAAAAGCTACGAGTTTTAAGTGGCGGCTCACCGGCATTATCGTCGGTTCCATCGTGTACCGTATGATCGTGGCCATCGTCCTTCAGCTGGGTATGCGTTCCAGTGACCTGAAGCTTCTGACAGCCATCCTGGTAGCTGCGGCTCTCTCTGTGCCGAGACTTCTCCAGTTGAAAAACGGAAAGGGGGCAAAGGCCTGATGCTTCTTCTTGAAAATGTACAGAAAACCTTTAATAAAGGTACGGTAAATGAGAAAAAGGCCCTCACGGGGGTCAATTTAAATATGAACTCCAAGGATTTTGTTACGGTCATCGGCGGAAACGGCGCGGGCAAGTCCACGATGCTGAATATGATTGCCGGCGTTTACCCCATCGACAAAGGTAAGATCGTCCTCAATGGAAAAGATCTGACCCGGGAACCGGAGCACAAGCGGGCGAAATACATTAGCCGTGTGTTTCAGGACCCGATGATGGGAACAGCCGCCAATATGGAGATCCAGGAGAATCTGGCTCTGGCTTATCGTCGTGGAAAACGGCGTGGTCTTGCCTGGGGCATCACCAGAGATGAAAAGGAGTTTTTTGGCGAGAAGTTAAAAATCCTGGGACTGGGCCTTGAGGATCGAATGACTTCTAAAGTAGGTCTTCTTTCAGGCGGCCAGCGTCAGGCTCTGACACTTCTCATGGCTTCCCTGATTCGTCCGGAAGTTTTGCTTCTGGATGAACACACGGCGGCACTTGACCCGAAGACGGCAGCAAAGGTGCTTGATGTAACGGAAAATATCATTGAGGAACAGTCTCTGTCGGCAATTATGGTCACACATAATATGAAAGATGCCATTCGTCTGGGCAACCGCCTCATCATGATGCATGAGGGAAAAATCATCTACGACGTCTCTGGCGAGGAGAAGAAAAAACTCCAGGTATCCGACCTTCTGGAAAAATTCGAGCAGGCCAGCGGCGGCGAGTTCGCCAACGACCGGATGATGCTGGCATAAACAAAAGCATTGCTATTTTTGTGAATTTCGATTATCATAAAAGTAGCGATGCTTTCTTTATATTGAAAGAAACCGGAAGACAAGGGGGAAGGTTTATGAAGTGCAGAAGATGTAAGACCAACTTCGATTACGATACCTACTACGGCATCTGTCCGAAATGTGCCGCCTACAATCGGCCGGACGGCAAGGACGAGATGAAGACCGTTATGGGCGAGAACGCAGGAGGCTTTGAGGAAGAATATCACCCGCCGGTGATGTCCGCTGGAGATATGAGCGAGTTTTTCGG
Organism: Fusicatenibacter faecihominis; assembly: GCF_020686945.1. Taxonomy (NCBI): domain Bacteria; kingdom Bacillati; phylum Bacillota; class Clostridia; order Lachnospirales; family Lachnospiraceae; genus Fusicatenibacter; species Fusicatenibacter faecihominis. The sequence continues at coordinate 79,741 of NZ_JAJEPR010000004.1, forward strand.
AATGGATGAGACTGTGTCTCGAAAGCGTTCCAGGAATAACGCAAAGAAACAGAAAGAATTTCAGCAGCGTCTCAGCAATCCCTATCTGGAGACCACCGTGAAAGACGGAAAGACCGTTCCCTACTGTGATCATGACAAAAAGACCGCGAAAAAAGAGAAGAAAAAGAAAAAATCCAAAGCAGGCGGCATTCTTGCCCTGCTCTTCTGTGTGGCCATCGGAGTCTGCTCGGAATACAGTACGGAGATCGAGCAGTTCTGCATGAAAATTTACAAGGAATATTTTGCTGAGAAAGATTCCCTCTCCGGTTTGAAGCATACAGATGAGATTACCTATACGGAGAAAAAAGCTGTGGGCGGCAGAATGCTGACCTTTGGCTCTGCCTATGAGCTCTATACGGATGACGAGGAATTTCTGGTGATCCCCTATCGGCAGATCGTAGAAAGCCTGCCGGAGACCACCCAGGAAATCGCCCGGGAGTACGATCTCAAATGCTATGTTGCCAACAATGGGCTCTATCTGGATGCAGTTCCGGCCTATGTTATGGAAGACACTTATGGCGTCGAGGGAATAGGAACGCTGAATAACGCCTATTCCGACGAAGATAAATCCCTGATTTTCGTGGGAGATTTTTCCGGGGAGCGGGAGAGCGGAACAGTTCAGTTAAGCTTAAGCTTCCGAAAGGACGGGGCGGACCTGCCGGTGATCTATGAGGTGACGCTGCCACTGGAAGATGAGGAGGCAGCTTCGGAGACAGCCGTAAGCGCAGAGGCTGTATGGAAAAAGAAAGAACTCGACGAGACGGCCACAAAGTCCACCTATGCTGCACCTGTGATTGAACGGATCGGAAACCAGTACCGGGGCGAGGAAGCGGAGAGTGGTTCCGTGTTTTATCAGATCACTCAGGATTTTGTCAACAACGATCGGGATTATCTGCAGGCCTCGGATATGGAGCTTTATCTTACGGATCTTTCCAGCACACGTTCCACCTATGATTTCGGCGGCATTACGACCCTGTCTGAGCGTTTTGATTCCGATGATCCTTTGAGTCTTTACAGGCTTTCTATTCTCCCCTGGAAGGAAAAAGGAACGAAAAGCACGGTCTTTGAGGTGGCTGAAAACTGCGACCGGATCGGCGCAGAACTTTACTTTATGGGCGAGACGAAAGAATGGCAGGCATCCCTTTGATGGGACCTGCTTTTTCTTTGTTCTGATACGGGAATACGTTGTCAGAATACAGTAAAAAAAGAATCCGTCACAGAACGACAACTGCTCGCATAAGACGGAGAAAATCCAGCAGAAGTTCCAGAATTACGAAAAAAAATACAATTCACATTGTTGAGAATCACAATATTTTATGCTATAATAAATTCCAAATGAAGTTTACATACTTAGTATGTCTTTTTTTTAACGATATAAAAGGAGGTAGTCAACATGCATCTTTTGAAAGATGAGAATGGAAACATTATTCCTCACGGCGCTGAACATACCCATGAGCACAGTCATGAGGATGGCCATACACACACCCATCCTCACACGCATGAACATGGCCATGAAGATGATCACCATCATGACCATGAGCATGGATGCGAGGGAAGCTGTGACACCGGCTGCAGCGGCTGCAGCGGGGCGGCTCAGGACCCGAAAGCACAGCTTACAGCTCTTCTTGGCTATATGCTGAATCATAATGAAAGCCATGCCAGGGAGCTGGATGAGATGGCTGGCAAGATTGCGGAGGCCGGCATGCCTGAGGCTGCGGAGCAGATCAGAAAAGGCGTTGCAGAGTTCCAGAAGGGTAATCTTTATTTAAGTCTTGCCCTTTCCATGGTAAAGGAAGACAAGTAGTTTGTGGCAGCGGATGGAGGTGAAAAACCATGTGTCTCGCAACCGTTTATAAGAAGCAGGAAGAGCCTGACAGCATTCTTTTGCAGTATGTCAGCAAGATTCTTGTGGATGGAAATCACATCACGCTTATTGACGTGATGGGAGAAGAAAGGCAGCTGGACGGAACCATCAAGATGGTGGATCTGGCCAACAGCAAAGTGATCATTAACTGCGCCGAATAAAGGCTGTCGGTTAAGATAAAAAAAACAGGAGGTATAAACTGAAATGACAAAATTATCTGAAATGATGAAAGAAAAACAGCTTCTGTCCTTTGAGCTGTTCCCGCCGAAAACCGATAAAGGAATGGAGAACCTTCCGGGAACCATTGAGAAACTCTGTGAGTTCAAACCGGAGTACATTTCCTGTACATACGGTGCAGGCGGTGGAAATGTAGGCCGTAACAGAGAGGTATGTCAGGAGATCATCAAAGCTGGCACCATCCCTGTAACCCATTTCACCGTTATCAAAAACACCAAAGAAGGTATCAAAGAGCAGCTGCAGACTTACCTGGATGAGGGCGTTGATCATATGCTGGCTCTCCGCGGAGATATTCCGAGAGGAGAGACCACAACCTGCGGAGATTTCAACTATGCAACTGATCTGGTAGCTTTCGTTCGTAAAGAGTTCGGCGACAAATTCGAGATCGCTGTAGCTGGTTCCCCTGAAGGTCATATCGCATGCAGAAGCCTGGAGTCCGATATCGCTGTTCTGAAACAGAAACAGGACAACGGCGCGGATTACATCATGACTCAGCTCTGCTGGGATATGGAGCAGTTCAAATACTGGCTGGACGCTATCGACAAAGCAGGTGTTACCATGCCGATTGACGTAGGAATCATGCCGATCCTGGATCAGGCAGCTACCATTAACATGGCACTGTCCAGAAACGGCTGTGTAATGCCGAGAGAGCTCAGCCGTCTGATCTCCAAGTACTGGATCTTCCCGAACCCGTTCGACAAAGAACCCTTCGACGATGCCCTGGAGCAGAAGAAAGCGGACTTCAAGAAAGCCGGTATCGAGTACACGATCAAACAGATCGACGAGTACCGCGCACTGGGTATCAACGGTATTCATCTGTACGCTCTGAACAAATGGAAAGACGTTGCAGAGATCATCAACGCATCCGGTATGCGTACGATGATCTGATTGTTTGAATAGATTTTAGGAGGTGCTTCCAATGGCACATGTAATTGCCGTCGCCGGAAAAGGCGGCGTTGGAAAAACGACTCTTTGCGGTCTGTTGATTCAGTATCTCTGCGACAAGAGAAAGACCCCGGTATTGGCTGTGGATGCGGATGCCAATTCCAATCTGAATGAGGTCCTCGGTGTGGATGTGGAAATGACACTCGGCGAGATCCGTGAGGATGTGGAGCGTTCTGCAGATGGTTCTACAAGTAAGATTCCTGCCGGAATGTCCAAGGCTGACTATATGGAAATGATGGTGAATCGCTGTCTGATCGAAGACGATGATTTCGACATGCTCGTCATGGGAAGGACCCAGGGCAAAGGCTGTTACTGTTTTGTAAACGGCCTTCTGCAGGCTCAGCTTGCGAAGCTGACCCCGAATTACCCATACATGGTAGTGGATAACGAGGCCGGTATGGAACATATCAGCCGTGGAATCCTTCCGAAAGTGGATACCATCATTCTGGTGAGCGACTGCTCCCGGAGAGGCGTACAGGCGGTGGGCCGCATCAAAGAGCTGATCAAAGAATGTGATCTTCGTCCGACCTCTATTGGACTGATTATCAACAGGGCGCCGGAAGGTAAACTGAATCAGGGAACAATGGAGGAAGTGGAGAAACAGGGACTGGATCTTCTGGGAGTTATTCCCCAGGATGAGGCAGTTTATGAGTATGACTGCGATGGCAAACCCATCGTCCAGCTTCCGAAAGATTCACCTGTCCGGAAAGCTCTCTATGAGATTCTGGATAAGCTGAATTTCTAATATGTGAATAATCCCTCTGCATTCGGTGCTCTGTTTTGTTAACGGATAAAAATGGAGCACCGTGCCGGTGGCAGAGGGTTTTATTAAAAAGTGTATATCCCTAGGGGGTGGATGGGATATAAGAAAACCGCCCCGCATTTTTGCCCGATTACGAAGGAGGTTAATAATGGGAAACTTTAAGATGACAACTGTTGAAGAAATGGAGGCTGCTACCAACCGACTCCTGGAGACAGGCGCAAAAGTTGGCGCTGACGCATGGCAGTTCCGTGTGAAAAATCAGACTCCGCATTGTAAATTCGGTGAGCAGGGTGTCTGCTGCCGTATCTGTTCCATGGGACCCTGCCGTATTACTCCGAAGGCTCCGAGAGGTATCTGCGGATGTGACGTTCACGGTATCGTAGGACGTAACTACCTGAAATTTACAGCAGGCGGCGCAGCTACTCACTCCGATCACGGCCGTGAGATCTGTAATACCCTGGGACATGCGGCTCCGGATGGCGCTTACAAGGTAAAAGATCCTGCTAAGCTGATCCGCATTGCAAAAGAGTGGGGCGTTGAGACAGAGGGCAGAGATATCTACGATCTGGCTCATGAGATGTCCGAGCTTGCACTGAGCGAGTATGGTAAAAACCACGGTGTTTCCAGATGGCTGAAGAGAGCGCCCCAGCATACACAGGATCTGTGGCACAATGCAGGAATCGAGCCGAGAGCAATCGACCGCGAGGTTTCCTGTGCATTACATATGACCCATATGGGATGTTCTTCCAAACCGGAAGCTCTGATTCGTCAGTCCTTAAGAAACGGTCTGTCCGATGGATGGGGCGGTTCCATGTGCGGAACTGAGTTCTCCGATGTTCTGTTCGGCACTCCCAAGCCGATCGACACCGAGGCAAACTTAGGCGTTATGGTTGCTGAGAACGTAAACATCGTTGTTCATGGACATGATCCCAGCCTTTCCGAGATGATCTGCGAGGTCGCAGATGATCCCGAGATGATCGCTTATGCAAAAGAGATGGGAGCAAAAGGAATCACCATTTCAGGTGTCTGCTGTACTTCCAACGAGGTTGCTATGAGACGTGGTATCCCCATGGCCGGTAACTTCCTGCAGCAGGAGAACGTTGTACTGACTGGTGCCTGTGAGGCTATCGTTGTTGACGTACAGTGTATCTTCCCGGCTCTTGGCCCCTTAAGCAAATGCTTCCATACCAAATTCATCACCACTTCTCCGATCGCTCAGATGCCGGATTCTGATTACATTGAGTTCAGCGCTGGTACTGCACTGGAGAAAGCAAAAGAGATCGTAAAAACTGCCATTGAGAACTTCAAGAACAGAAAACCGGATCTGGTATACATCCCGGATATGAAGCAGAAAGCAACCGTTGGTTACTCTGTTGAGGCTATCGTTAAAACTCTGGATGGTGTTACCAACTCTCAGGTTGACAAGACAGGAACCACCAAACCGCTTGTTGACTGTATCACTTCCGGTGTTATCCGTGGTGCTGTGGCTATGGTTGGATGTAACAACCCGAAGATCCGCCCGGACTACGCTCATATCGAGCTGATGAAGAAACTCATCGCCAATGATATCATCGTTGTAGCATCCGGTTGTTCCGCACAGGCCGCTGCAAAAGCAGGTCTGATGGACAAAGCAGCAAAAGATCTCTGCGGCGCAGGCTTAAAGAGAGTATGTGAGCTGGCAGATATCCCGCCGGTACTTCACATGGGTTCCTGCGTAGACATTTCCCGTATGATGGTACTGGTTTCCGAGCTGGCTAAAGATTCCGGACTGAATATCTCCCAGCTTCCTGTTGTAGGCTGTGCTCCGGAGTGGATGTCTGAGAAAGCCGTTTCCATCGGAAACTATGTGGTAGCTACCGGTATCGATACCTTCCTTGGCGTTGACCCGTATGTAAGCGGATCCACCGAGATCACAGAGCTTCTGACCAGCGGCGTTAAAGACTGGGTTGAGGCTTCCTACACCGTAGAGAAGGATATCGATAAACTGGTTGATAAAATGATTGAAAGAATCGAAGAGAAGAGAACTGCTCTGGGAATCTGATCGGGAGTGGTTTGTCTGCCGGCCCATTCAGGGCCGGCGGGGATTCTCTGATGCGGAAAAAATTCTGGAAGGTGGATGAAGACATGAAAATTGCAGTGACCGGCAAAGGCGGCGTGGGAAAAACAACCTTCGCAGCTACTCTGGCCAGATTATACGCGGAAGAGGGAAAAAACGTTCTGGCGGCCGATGTGGATCCGGATGCAAATCTGGGACTGGCCCTTGGTTTTTCCGAGGAGGAGCTGGATGAGATCGTTCCGATCACCAAAATGCGTAAGCTGGTGGAGGAACGGACAGGTGCAAATGCGAACAATCAGTTCTATAAACTGAACCCCAAGGTAGACGATATTCCGGATACCTATTCCAAAGTCTGCAATGGTGTAAAACTTCTGGTACTGGGAACCGTGGATACGGCCAACAGCGGCTGTGTCTGCCCGGAGCATGTGATGCTGAAACGGATCATCAACCATCTGGTTTTGCGGAGCAATGACGTAGTCATTCTCGATATGGAAGCCGGACTGGAGCATCTGGGAAGAGGTACCACAGAGGGAATGGATCAGTTCGTGGTTGTAATCGAACCGGGAGCAAGAAGTATCCAGACCTACAAGAACGTAAAACGCCTTGCCTCAGGACTTGGAGTAAAGAAAGTCCGGGTTGTAGCCAACAAGGTTCGGAATGAGGACGATGAAGCATTTATTAAAGAAAGGATTCCTGAAGAGGACCTTCTGGGCTTTATCCACTACAATCCGGAAGTGATCGACGCAGACCGGCAGGGGAAATCCCCCTATGACTGCAGTGAAACTGCAGTGGAAGAAATCAAAAAAATAAAAGAAAAACTGGAAGCCTGAGTTCAAGAGGCTCCAGTATTCTGAATGGAGGTAATTATCGTGACTTTATTTGACGTGATTTTCAGCGGAAACGATACAGTCTATGATCTGACAGTAAAAGCTGTCGATGATGCCATCGCAGCAAACGGCGCTGACAAAGCAGTAAGCTTCCCGCATACTGCATACAGCCTTCCCTGCTACTATGGAGTAACAGGAACCAAGATCACCAACCTGGGTGATATGAAAAATGCTCTGGACGTTGTGAAATCCCTGATGACCAGAGAGCAGAAGCTGAACGATGCTTTCATGTCCGGTGTTGCTACCGCACTTTGCGCTGAGTTTATTGAGGCTCTGAAATACATTGACGGTGCTGCACCGTATGAAGAGCCCTGCTACGGACATCTGGCAGATGCTGTGATCCGTGAACTCGGTGTTCCCCTTGTAACCGGCGATATCCCGGGTGTTGCTGTTATCCTTGGTTCTGCTCCCTCTGTTGAGGAAGGTGTGGCTCTGGTGAAATCCTATCAGGCACAGGGTATTCTGGTAACTCTGGTAGGCGGCATCATCGATCAGGTGGCTGAGGCTGGCATGAAGACCGGCGCTAACGTACGTGTTATCCCGCTTGGTAAAGATGTAACCTCTGTTATCCACGTTGTATCTGTAGCAGTCCGTGCGGCTCTGATCTTTGGTAACGTAACTCCTGGCGACGCTGCAGCTCTGATGGAGTACACCATGAAACGTGTACCGGCATTCGTAAATGCTTTTGCTCCGCTGGATCCGGTTATCGTAGCTTGTGGTGCAGGCGCTATCGCTCTTGGTTTCCCGGTAATCACCAATGAGGAGACCTTCAGCGTACCGAAGAGCCTGATCGTACAGAAAGACGTAAGCAAATTCAATGCTACCTCTCTTGAGGCTCGTGACATTAAAATCAAGATCACCAATATCGATATCCCGGTTGCATTCGCATCCGCATTCGAGGGTGAGATCATCCGTCGTGGTGACATGCAGGTTGAGTTCGATGGTTCCCGTGTGGACTGCTGCGAGCTGGTTCAGACCATGGATGCTTCCGAGATTGAGGATCACAAGATCACTGTTGTAGGGCCGGAAGTAGATGAGATGGAGCTGGGCAGCAAGAACAGCATCGCTTATGTCGTACAGGTTGCAGGCAAAAACATGCAGCCGGATTTCGAGCCGGTTATCGAGCGTAAATTCCATAACTACATCAACTGCATCGAGGGTGTATACCATACCGGTCAGCGTGACATGCAGCGTGTACGTATCAGCAAGGATGCTTTCAATGCTGGTTTCCGTATCAAACATATCGGTGAAGTTCTTTACGCTTCTGTAAAGAATGAGTTCGATGCAGTTGTTGACAAGTGTCAGGTTACGATCTACACGGATCCGGCTGAGTGTACCAGAATGCGTCATGAGGTGGCTATCCCCACTTTCGACAAACGTGATGCACGTCTTGCAAACCTTACCGATGAGTCTGTAGATGTATATTACAGCTGTATCCTTTGCCAGGCATTCTCCCCGAGCCATGTATGTGTGGTTACTCCGGAGAGACTTGGTCTTTGCGGTGCTGTTTCATGGCTGGATGCAAAAGCTACCAACCAGCTGGATCCGAATGGTCCCTGTCAGGTGATCACCAAAGAGAGACCGATCGATGAGAGAATCGGTGAGTATGAGGATGTCAACGAGGCAGTTAAGAAACTCTCTCAGGGTGCTCTGGAAGATGTATCTCTGTACTCCATCATGGAGAAACCGATGACCTCCTGCGGATGCTTCGAGTGTATCTGCGGTATCGAGCCCTTCTCCAACGGCGTATGCATCACCAACCGTGAGTATGCAGGCATGACTCCTCTTGGAATGACCTTCCCGGAGCTGGCTTCCATGACCGGCGGCGGAGTTCAGACTCCTGGTTTCATGGGACATGGTAAACACTTCATCGCTTCCAAGAAGTTCATGAAGGCTGAGGGCGGTATCGAGCGTATCGTTTGGATGCCGAAGGCTCTGAAAGAGCAGGTTGCAGACAGACTGAATGCAACAGCCAAAGAGCTGTACGGTATCGATAACTTTACTGATATGATCGGTGACGAGACCATCGCTGAAGATCCTGAGACCTTACTGGAGTTCCTGACTGAGAAAGGTCATCCGGCACTTGGAATGGATCCGATGATGTAATTCACCAGTTTTGCACGCAATAACAGATAAAAGCAGGCGTTGCGTGTTTACACGCAAAAGACTGAGTTTATCTGTTATTATGGGCAGAATGCCCATTTAGGGAAGGGACGGAAGCTGCCGTTCAGGCAGCGTACAGCCTGCGTCACGCAGGCGGGTCCCTAACCTGTGCAAAACGTCCGGTAACCAAGGCGTTACCACACAAACTTTTTCCATAATCCGGAAAAATGTTAAAAAATTGTCATTCTGTCTATTGAAATTTATTGCGGAATATTGTAGAATAGACTAGTTAAGTTAAAAATAATTACAAAGAAATAACCAGTTTTTTTGAAGGAGGTTTTATTAAAATGGCATTTACTGCAAAATCAGGAAAATTCAGCGCCAGCATCAACTCCGTTGAGGTGGGTTGTGGAGATAAGAAGATCGTTCTCGGCGGAGAGAACATACTTCCGTTCTACACCTTTGACGCACCGGTCGAGAACGCACCGAAGGTTGGCGTTGAGATCACAGATTCCGGTCTTGAGAATGAGCCGGAGTGTGTGAAGAAATATTATGAGGGCTGCGAGACTGTTGCCGATATGGCAAAGAGAGCAGCAAGCTTTGAGGGAGTAGATTTCTTAAGCTTCCGTATGGATGGCGGAGATCCGAACGGTGCAAACAAATCTACCGAAGAGCTCATTGCTATGCTGAAAGAAATCGTGGCAGCAGTAGATCTTCCGCTGGTAGTTTGCGGATGTAAACATGCAGAGAAGGACGCAGAGCTCCTTTCCAAAGCAGCTGAGGCTGTAGACGGAAGAAATGCCCTGATCCTGGCTGCAAAAGAAGAAAACTACAAACAGGTGGGTGCAGCAGCAGGCCTTGCTTACAAACAGGTCGTAGGTGCTGAGTCCGCAGTAGATATCAACCTTGCTAAACAGCTGAATGTACTTCTTACTCAGCTGGGCGTGGACGGTAAGAGCATTGTTATGAACGTTGGTTCTGCAGCAGCAGGTTATGGTTTTGAGTACGCAGTATCCACCATGGACCGTGTAAAAGCAGCAGCTCTGGCTCAGGGCGATGCAACTCTGCAGATGCCGATCATTACTCCTGTAGCATCCGAAGCATGGGGCGTGAAAGAGGCTATGGCTTCCGAAGCTGATATGCCGGAATGGGGAAATCAGGAAGAGCGTGGAATTGATATGGAAGTTGAGACTGCAGCAGCAGTTCTGGCATCCGGTTCTGACGCAGTAATTCTGAAACACCCGGTATCCATTAAAACCATTTCTACCATGATCAAGGAATTAATGTAATTGTTGCTACATAAGGAGGATATAAAATAATGGCACTTAAAGGTCTTGATATTTTTAAATTATCACCGAAGAAAAACTGTAAAGAATGCGGATGCCCGACCTGTATGGCTTTCTCCATGAAGGTTGCTTCCGGAGCTATCGAGCTCTCCAAATGTCCGTATTTCTCTGCTGACGCTCTGGCTTCCCTGTCTGAGGCAACAGCTCCGCCAATGAAAACCATCAAAGTTGGTACCGGCGATGCTGAGCAGTCTCTGGGCGGCGAGACCGTTCTGTTCCGTCACGAGAAAACTTTCGTGAGCAAAACCAGATATGCCGCTCATCTGTGCGACAGCATGGACGAGGCTACGATTGACGAGAAAATCGCCAAAGTAAAAGCCGTTGATTATGATCGTATCGGTGAGAGAATGTACACCGAGATGGTATATGTAAATCACAGCGAAGATGCAAAAGTAGATTTCGTAGAGCTGGTGAAAAAAGCAGCTGATATCGAGGGAAGAGTACTGATCATCGATACCAAGGATGTTGAGCTTGCAAAAGCTGCCCTTGAGGTAAGCAAAGACAAGAAACCGATCCTGAACGGTGCAGATGCTTCCAACTACGAGGCTATGAGCGCAGTAGCTACTGAGGCTGGCGTAGCACTTGGCGTATCCGGAAAAGACATCAACGAGCTTTACGATACCGTAGCAGCTCTGGAGAAACTGGGCAACAAGAATCTGATCATCGACTGCGGCAAAAACTCTATCAAAGAGGCTTATGCCATCGCTGTTCAGTTCCGTCGTGCCGCTATCAAAGACGGCAACAGAACCTGCGGTTATCCGTCTCTGGTAAATGCAGCTGTTCTGGCTCATGGTGACAAACACCTGCAGGCAGCACTGGCATCTCTGTTTACCATGAAATACGGTTCTATCGTAGTAGTAGAAGAGATGGATTACGCTACCGCACTTCCGCTGTACGGCTTAAGACAGAACGTATTCACAGACCCGCAGAAGCCCATGAAGGTAGAGCCGGGTATCTACTCCATCAACGGTGGTGATGAGAATTCTATCTGTCTGACCACTGTAGACTTTGCTCTTACATATTTCGTAGTATCCGGTGAGCTGGAGCGTTCCGGCGTACCGTGCAACCTGATCATCAACGATGCAGGCGGACTTTCCGTTCTGACTTCCTGGGCAGCTGGTAAATTCTCCTCTACCTCTATCTCCAAATTCTTCGAGGAGCAGGATATTGCCGGCAAGATCAAGAACCACAAACTGGTTATCCCGGGTAAAGTTGCTGTACTGAAGGGTGATCTGGAAGCTAAAATGCCTGGCTGGGAGATCATTGTTGGACCCAGAGAGGCCGTTCAGCTTGTAAAATTCCTTAAGGATATGCAGGGCTAAGATATAAAAGCAGGATGTCGGTTCAGAAAAATCTGATGCCGGCATCTAAAATAAAAAAGAATAAAGGAGAACACAACCATGGCAAAATTTGTTACGATTGGTGAGAGACTTTCCACTACTGCTCCGGCAGTCAACAAGGCATTTATGGAGAGAGATCCGGAGCCGATTCTGAAAAGAGCAAAACAGCAGCTGGATGCAGGCGCTGTTTACCTGGATGTAAACATCGGACCGGCTGAGGGTTACGGCCCGGACCTGATGAAATGGGCAGTACAGCTTCTTCAGGGCGAGTTCGATAACGTTCCTCTGGCACTGGATACTTCCAACAAAGAGGCTATCGAGGCTGGTATCTCTGTTTACAACAGAAGCAAAGGAAAACCGATTGTAAACTCCGCTGATGCTGCAGGAAGAATCGAGAACATTGATCTGGCAGCTGCTAACGATGCAATCGTAATCGCGCTTTGCAACGGCGAAGGAATCGCAAAAGACAACGACGAGCGTATGGGTTACTGCCAGATGCTTCTGGAGAGAGGTCTGGAGCACGGTATGGAAGCTGAGGATCTCTGGTTCGATCCGCTGTTCCTGGTTGTTAAAGGAATGCAGGACAAACAGATGGAAGTTCTTGAGTGCATCAAGATGTTCGCTGATATGGGTCTGAACTCCACCGGCGGACTTTCCAACAACAGTAACGGTATGCCGAAGACCATCCGTCCGATTATGGATTCCGCTCTGGTAGCTATGGCTATGATGCAGGGTCTGACCTCCGCTATCGTAAACCCGAATGACCTCCGTCTGATGGAGACCATCAAATCCTGTGATGTATTCAAAGGAAACACCCTGTACGCAGATTCCTATCTGGAGCTGTAATAAATGCATAAGGTCACTTTTAAGTTTGAAAACAGCGAAGATGTAACAGTCTTCGCTGCTTTCGGTGAAAGCCTTCTTGAGGTAGCGAGAAAAACAAACGTAGCTATCGATGCACCCTGCGGCGGAAACGGAGCCTGCGGAAAATGTAAGGTAAAGCTTGTGGGAGGCACCCTCGACTCAAAGAAAACCAGCCATATTTCCGATGAAGAGTATGCGGCAGGCTGGCGTCTGGCCTGCATCAGTAAGATCATAGATGATGTGGAAGTTCTGGTGCCGGATATTGCCAGTGCATATAAGAGCCGGATGAAAATGGCAGACTTAAGCTCAGCGGAAGAGGTTAAGATCTTTGAGGAATTGAAAGAACAGATTACGGAAGTAGGTATTGAACTTAAAAATAACCTGGAAGTTATCGATGTAACGATGAGTGCACCGACATTGGATGATACCATGCCGGACAATGAGCGCTTTTCATGGGCTGTGGAAGAGGTTACCGGTATGGATAAGATCCGGGTGCCTTATTCTGTCATCAAGAAAATGGCACATGTTTTCCGTGCCAGTGATTTTCATGTGAAAGCAGTCATCCGCAAGACAGACAAAGATGTGTTTGTCTATGATGTACTGCCGGCATCAGAAGAGCCCGTAGTGGCCGGTATTGCCATTGATATTGGTACTACCAGCGTTTCCGCCATTATCATTGATATGCTGAATGGAGCAGTTCTTGCAAAAGGTAGTGCCGGAAACGGCCAGATCCGTTATGGTGCGGATGTGATCAACCGTATCATCGAGTCCGGAAAACCTGGTGGAAGAGAGAAGCTTCAGGATGCGATCATCAAAGAAACTTTAAATCCGCTGATTCTGAATATGTGTGCCAGCGCGAAGATCAAACCGGTTCAGGTTTACCGTCTCGCCATCGGCGCCAACACCACGATGAACCATCTTCTGATGGGAGTGGATGCAGATCCGGTTCGTATGGAGCCCTATATTCCCACATTTTTCAAAACGAATTCGCTGTTTGCCTCTGATATCGGTCTGAAGGTCAATCCGGATGCCCATATCATTCTGGCTCCGAATATCGGAAGCTATGTGGGCGGAGATATCACAGCCGGCGCTTTTGTCAGCATGATCTGGAATAAACCCGAGTTCTCCATCTTTATCGACCTCGGAACCAACGGTGAGATTGTCTTTGGAAATTCTGATTTCCTGATGAGCTGCGCATGTTCCGCTGGTCCTGCCTTCGAGGGTGGAGATATCAGCTGTGGTATGCGTGCCACAGACGGAGCCATTGAAGCCATCAAACTGGATAAAGAGACACTGGAGCCGACGTATTCGGTGATCGGTGATCCGGGAACCAAACCGGTAGGTCTTTGCGGATCCGGTATCATTGATATGATTGCTGAACTGTTCCGCTGCGGCGTTATCAACCCGAAAGGACAGATCATCCGGGAGGGCAGACGGATCCGCAGAGATGAGTTTGGAATGGGAAGCTATATCATTGCCTTTGAGGAAGAGGCAGGCTCTGTCAAGGATGTGGAACTGACAGAGGCAGATATTGACAGCTTTATCCGTGCAAAGGGCGCTATTTTCTCAGCCATCCGTACGATGCTTTCCTATTGTGATTTTGATATCAGCATGATCGAGAATGTCTATGTGGCGGGTGGTATCGGAAGCGGCATCAATATGGGCAATGCCATTGAGATTGGTATGTTCCCGGATATCCCTGTGGAGATGTACCATTATCTTGGAAATACTTCACTGGCCGGTGCATACGCAATGCTGTATTCAACGGAGGCAGAAAGAAAGGTATATGAAATTGCTCAGAACATGACCTATATTGAGCTCAGCAATGTGCCCACCTATATGGATGAGTTTGTGGCAGCCTGTTTTGTGCCTCATACGGATAAAAGCCTTTTCCCGAGTATTCAGTAAGACAGTGAGATAAAGCAGATGAGGTAATACATGAATATTCCTTACGAAAAAGATAACAAAGAACGGATTCCCTTTACCCATTATCTGGAGGAGTTTCAGGCGTTGGATCCGGAAACGGCATCTCTGCGTTCTGGAATTCCTTACGATAAAGATAAAAAAGTATTCACCCTTCGTATGCTGGGAAAGGAATTTCTCATTTCCTGGCCGGAATTTGAAGTCCGCCGGGCTGATGAGACAGATACTCAGTATGCGGCGATTCTGGAGGGAGTGCCGGCGAAGATCATGGCGATCCGCATGATCGCCAACGGCATAGCTGCCGCACCGACGGGTAAGTATCTTACCTATCGTGAGGTGCCCTGGGGAACCGTTTATCTTCAGCAGTTTACTGGACGATGTATCAGCAGACTGGCGTTTTCCTATGGCAATCGTCTGGCAGACTTTTGTGCAGTTATGGAACGGATGGGAGCAAAAAAACTGCCCATGGGAGATGCTTCCTATGAGTTTGAGTTTATCAATGGTTATTTTGTCCAGTTTATTCTCTGGGCCGGAGACGATGAGTTTCCACCATCTGCTCAGATCCTTTTCTCCGATAATTTTCCCCTGTCATTTTCTGCGGAGGATATGGCAGTGGTGGGAGATATCACGATCGGAACCATGAAAAAGCTGTAATTACTCCGGGATCATTCCATGAGACATTTTGACTCGCAGTCAGGAAAAACCGGATAGTTTCTAAAAAGCTATAAAATCAGGAGGTATGAATTATGGGATTTTCAACTGTACCCTGCAATGAATTTGTAGAAGTACTGGCATCCAAAGCACCCGTTCCCGGCGGCGGCGGAGCTTCCGCTCTGGTCGGAGCCATCGGAACTGCCCTTGGAAACATGGTAGGCAGCCTTACCGTCGGCAAAAAGAAATATGCGGATGTAGAAGAGGAAATGTATGAGCTGAAAGGAAAGGCAGATGCTCTTCAGAAAGAGCTTCTTCATCTCATTGAGAGAGATGCAGAGGTCTTCGAGCCCCTTTCCAAAGCATATGGTATGCCAAGAAACACCGAGGAAGAGAAGGCTGAGAAAGCTCGTGTCATGGAGATCGTTCTCAAAGATGCCTGCTCTGTACCCATGGAAATCATGGAGAGATGCTGTGAAGCCATTGACCTGATCGAAGTGTTTGCTGAGAAAGGTTCTACTCTGGCGATCAGCGATGCCGGCGTTGGTGCAACGTTCTGTAAAGCAGCTCTTGAGGGAGCTTCTCTGAATGTGTTCATCAATACCAAATCCATGAAAAATCGTGAGTATGCTGATGAACTGAACAAGAAAGCAGATGAGATGCTTTCTGTATACACCAAAAAGGCAGAAGAGATTTATCAGAGTGTGGCTGCACGCCTGCGCTGAGAATGAGATAAAAGAGAGGTACAGATAAAATGGCAAAGAGACTTTTAGGTAAAGAAGTAACGGCTGCATTAAATGAAAAGATCAAAGCTCAGGTTGCTGAGCTTCAGGGGAAAGGTGTAAACCCCACTCTCTGCATCATCCGTGTAGGTGAGAATGAGAGCGATATCTCTTATGAGAGAGGAGCAACCAAACGTTGTGAGACTCTGGGCGTTGCCTGTGAGAAAATCCTTCTTCCGGCTGACGTTTCTCAGGAAGAGCTCCTTTCTGTGATTGACAAAGTGAACAAAGATCCGCAGATCCATGGCGTTCTTCTGTTCCGTCCGCTTCCGAAACATCTGAATCAGTCTGTGATCGAGAATGCTCTGGATCCGGCAAAAGATGTAGACTGCATGACCGATGGTTCCATGTCCGGCGTATTCACCGGCAAGAACGTAGGTTTCCCGCCCTGCACACCGCAGGCCTGCATGGAGATTCTGGATTACTACGGAATCGACTGCACCGGAAAGAAAGCAGTTGTTGTCGGAAGAAGCCTGGTAGTTGGTAAACCGGCTGCCATGATGCTGATCAAGAAAAACGCAACCGTTACCGTATGCCATACGAAAACCGTTGATATGCCGTCCGTAGTAAAAGAGGCTGATATCGTGATCGTGGCTGCAGGCCGCGCCGGTGTTGTAGATGCTTCTTATGTGGCGCCGGGTCAGACGATCATCGATGTAGGAATCAATGTAAATGCAGAAGGCAAACTCTGTGGAGACGTTGCTTTTGATGAAGTTGAGCCGATCGTTGATGCCATCACTCCGGTTCCGGGCGGTGTTGGAAGCGTTACTACCTCTGTACTGGTAGGCCATGTCGTAGAGGCAGCTGCAAGAACACTTGCATAAATGATTTTTAGAAGGGGTGTGCCTGGTGGCGCATCCCTTTTTGACAGTGAGGAAAGTTATGAAGAGAGAAAAAATATTTTTATCCTTATGGTCCTGCTGTTCTGCATTCTGTTTTTCCCGGCGGGAAATGTGAAAGCAGATGACACCCTTCTACCCACAGCGTGGGACAACCGTGGAGTTTATCTGAAGAGATATTCGGATCTGGTCAGCCTGGATGATGGGTATATGAGAGTTTTTAACAAGGAAAAAACGGTCTGTATTGAGTATTACGATAATGATTTTAATATCAAAAGCAAGAAAAGTATTCCTTTGGAACTGGATCTCTGGGGTGGCTTTTATAATGGCTCCGACGGCTATTATCTGGTAGAGGGCCAGAATAATACGGGAGAAGACGACGCAAAGGAAGTCATCCGTGTGATCCGCTATGACCGGAACTGGAATAAAACGGAAACGGCGCATATTACCGGTATTGCCGGTGATGAGTTCGGACAGGTACGTTATCCCTTTGATGGCTGTGTGGAAATGACGGAACTCAATGGGATTCTCTATATCGCTACCGGACATGAGGGGTATGTAGATGCCTCTTTAGGCCAGGGTCATCAGGGACTTTTGGTGATCGCTGTGGATCAGCAAACCATGACGGGTGAGATCATTGATAATGATCTCTGGCATTCTTTTGCGCAGTATGTGAAAGTGAGAGATAACCAGCTTTATCTTCTGGAGCAGAGTGAAGGTTCTCGTTGCACGACGCTTTCCAGGTATGATACGGCAGCAAAGCAGTGGAAACGGATCTCGGTGTATCAGTACGGAGGAAACCGTACCTCTTCCTGGGCGCTTCCCTGTTATGCCAGCGTAGATGCCATGGAAGTTTCGGATACATCTGTTCTTGGTCTGGGAACCTCCATTGATCAGACAAAGTATGACACGGCAAGAGAAAATAATCTTCCCATGAATATTTATCTTACCGTGACTCCGTTGGATGATTTCACAGAGGAAGCGACAAAAGTAATTTCACTGACCAATTATACAGAATCCGGAAAAGCCTTTATGGGCGTTAAAATCACAAAGGTGAATGACAACCGCTTTATGGTTTCCTGGGAAGAATACAACGATGAGACAGAAGGAAGCGGAACGGAAGAGGATACTCTGGCTGGCAGTACACTCCATTATGTTTTCATTGATGGAAAAGGAAACCGGATCAGCCAGGAATATACCACAGGAGCTCCGATCAGCGGCTGTCAGCCGGTTGTAAAAGGCGAAAAAGTCGTTTATTATGCCTCCAATAAAAATATGGTGGATTTTTATTCCATTGACAGCAATACCGGAAATACAACTAAAAAAATGTACCATGTGGCAGGAGAAGGGGTCGGCTGGAAACTTCAAAATGGCGTACTGACTGTTTATGGAAACGGTGCACTCTTCCTGGATCCGGAGGATCGCTACCGCTTTCCGGTTGCTTCTTCGGGTGACGGATATTCCTATACGCAGCAGGGTCCCTGGCATGCGATCCAGAGTAAAGTAAAAAAAGTGGTCATTTGCTCTGGTATCACGGAAATACCGGAAAGAGCATTTCCGTATTTTACCAATCTGGAAGAGATCGAGATCGAACCAGGGCTTAAAAGCATTGGGAAAGAGGCGTTCTACGGCTGTGATGATCTGGAAAAACTGACCATTCCGGCCAGTGTGACAAAGATCGGCGAGGATATCACCTGGACAGGATATTTTTGGATTGGCAATTATAGCCATGTGATGGCAGGAACGATCTATGCGCCATACAATTCCTATGCGGTCCAGTACGCGAAGAAAAATGCACTCCGCTATAAGATCGATCTTTCCGGAGCCAAGGTAAGCGGTCTCAATGCAAGCTATACTTACACCGGAAAGGCAATCACGCCGGCTGTAACAGTAAAGCTTGGCAGCCAGACACTGAAAGCAGGAGAAGACTACAGCCTTTCTTATTCCAATAACAAGAAGGTAGGAACGGCAAAGTTGACGATCAGCGGAAACGAGTCTTATTACGGAAGCATCCGTCTGACTTTTGAGATCAAAGCAGCCGCTTCCACCGGCCAGGATCAGAAGCCGTCCGGTCAGAGACCATCCGAGCAGAAACCATCGGCTTCCAATATGGCTTTAAAGCCGGGAACTGTGAAGACCGACAGCAAAACAAAGAATGTCTATAAAGTGAAAACTGCAAGTACGGTAGAACTGAAACAGCTGAAAAATAAAAATGCTTCCATGGTTACGATCCCGTCCGCGGTGAAGTTCAATGGAAAAACTTATCGGGTGACCTCCATCGCTGCCGGTGCTTTTAAAAATAATAAGAACTTGAAAAAAGTGACCATTTCCGGTTATATAACCACGGTCGGAGCAGGAGCTTTCCAGAACTGCACCTCATTGACTACAGTTAAAACGGGAAGCCGTGTAACGACCATCGGTTCGAAAGCCTTCTACGGCTGCGGGAAACTGACAACGGTTGTTCTTGGCAAAAATGTCAAAACGATCGGAAACCTGTCCTTTGCAAATTGTGTTTCCCTTCGGAAAATGACGCTTCCGGCAAGAGTAGAAAAAATCGGAAGCAAGGCTTTCTGTAATGACGTAAAAATGGTTTCCTTTACGATCCAGACGCAGAAACTGACCTCCAAAAAAATCGGAAGCAAGGCATTCACCAATATGGGAAAAAACAATTACAAAAAGCTGGTGGTGAAGGTACCGAAGAACAAAGTTAACACCTACAAAAAACTGCTTCGCAGCAAAGGACTTTCCACAAAAGCAAAAATTACAAAATAGAATCAATTTTATTAGAAAAAGGGGGGGTTGACAACCTCCCTTTTTAAGTCTATAATGTTGTTAGTGTAATTTAATATTGCAGTATCAAGTGCAGGCAGTACAATTCCGCAGTTACTGTCTGAAGAGGGAACCAGGTGAGAATCCTGGACGATCCGGTCACTGTAAACAGGGAATACCGCTCAATGATCCCATTGCATTACCCATATTAAATGTGAGAAGGGGAGCCGGTGTAACGATCTGTAAGTCAGGAAACCTGCTTGGTATTTGAGATGGGCTTCCGAGTAAAGTCAAACATCCAATCGGACACTATTCCGCAGGTGTCTCAGAGATGTCAGCCATGGGTAGGCAGGCAGTTTTTATTTATGATTATGATTGTATGCATCTCGAGCATATTAATATACACGAACAATACCTCCTTCTTAAGAACAGAAATTCCGCATCTGTTCTTTCGATGTAAAAAAAGCAGCAGCGCCGTTATGGTGCTGCTGTTTTGCTATACAAAAATACTTGTTACGCAAACTTTCTCAATTATGTTCCGGGATTTCTCTTGCATTTCGCAGAAAGTTATGATAAGCTAACCATGGTTAGAAAAACCTAACTTACTGTGAATAAATCATGCAGACTCCTTCCGCCCCCTGAGCAAGGGTGGGAGGGTGCATGGAGAAAGGATCGAAATAAAGATGAAACATTTATCCATTGAAAAAGTAATCGGAAGAGAGATCATTGATTCCAGAGGCAATCCCACCGTTGAGGCGGAAGTTTATCTGGCAGACGGCACCATCGGAAGAGGAGCTGCTCCCAGCGGAGCATCCACCGGTGAGTTCGAGGCTCTGGAGCTGCGTGATGGAGATAAAGAACGTTTTGGAGGAAAAGGAGTATCCAAGGCAGTGAACAATATCAACACTGTCATCAACGACGTGCTGAAAGGCGTGGATGCTTCTGATATTTATGCAGTAGATGCAGCAATGCTGAAAGCAGACGGAACCAAGGATAAATCCAACCTGGGCGCTAATGCGATCCTGGCTGTATCCATCGCAAGCTGCAGAGCAGCAGCAACCGCACTGGAGATTCCCCTGTACCGTTTCCTGGGCGGCGTAAACGGCAACCGTCTTCCGGTTCCGATGATGAACATCCTGAACGGCGGCGCTCATGCAGCAAACACCGTAGATGTACAGGAGTTCATGATTATGCCTGCTGGCGCAGAGAGTTTCCGTGAGGGACTCAGATGGTGTACCGAGGTGTTCCACGCACTGGCAGCTCTCTTAAAATCCAGAGGACTGGCTACTTCCGTAGGTGATGAGGGTGGTTTCGCTCCGGACCTTGGAAGTGACGAGGAAGCTATCGAGTGCATTCTGGAAGCTATCCGAAAAGCCGGTTACGAGCCGGGTAAAGATTTCGTTCTGGCTATGGACGCTGCTTCCAGTGAGTGGAAGGGCGAGAAGAAGGGCGAGTACATCCTTCCGAAATGCGGCAGGAAATATACTTCTGCAGAGCTCGTTGAGCACTGGAAGAAGCTTTGTGAGAAATACCCGATCTATTCCATCGAGGATGGCCTGGATGAGGAAGACTGGGAAGGCTGGCAGGTGCTGACCAGAGAGCTGGGCGGCAAGGTTCAGCTGGTAGGAGATGACCTCTTCGTTACCAACACTGAGCGTCTTTCCAAAGGAATTTCTCTTGGCTGCGGAAATTCCATCCTGATCAAACTGAATCAGATCGGTTCCGTATCCGAAACTCTGGAAGCTATCAAGATGGCCCACAATGCAGGCTACACCGCTGTTACCTCTCATCGTTCCGGTGAGACTGAGGACACCACAATCGCAGACCTGGCTGTTGCACTGAACACCTGCCAGATCAAGACCGGCGCTCCCAGCAGAAGTGAGCGTGTGGCAAAATACAATCAGCTGCTCCGCATCGAGGAGGAACTGGGCGCGTCTGCCGTTTATCCGGGCAAAAAAGCTTTCCATATCAGCCGCTAAGGCAATCTGCAGACATCTGACCTGAAAACGAAAAGACCTTGGGGAATATCGCCGAAGATGTTCCCCGGAGGTCTTTTTTTCTTGCCTTTTTTCCAGATTCATCGTATCATAAAAAATATATATTAAGGAAGAAAGAAATATGCTCAGTAAATTTAATCAATTTATAGAAAAATGGATGGCGCTGGTTACACCGGCCTGTCTTCTTTTTGGTGTGCTTTTTCCGGATGTCGCGAAGCATGGGCTGCCTTATGTTTCCCTGGTGTTTGCCTTTATGACCTTCACGGGAGCTCTGAAATCGGATTTTCACGATATGGCCCGGGTGCTGAAGCGGCCTTTTCCCCTGCTGGCCTGTCTCGGCGTGCTCCATGTGTTGCTGCCGGTTCTGGCCTGCGG
Source organism: Fusicatenibacter faecihominis (assembly GCF_020686945.1). NCBI lineage: Bacteria > Bacillati > Bacillota > Clostridia > Lachnospirales > Lachnospiraceae > Fusicatenibacter > Fusicatenibacter faecihominis. The sequence goes on from NZ_JAJEPR010000004.1 coordinate 101,521, forward strand.
CCTGGGACACCTGCTCTTTCCGGGAAATGACGACCTCATCACGGGTATGGTGCTGGAATTTTCCGTGCCTACAGCCGTGGTCGGCCTTATGTGGGTGACGATTTACGGCGGAAACAGCCCGCTGTCCCTGTCTCTGGTCATCGCTGACACCCTTCTGGCACCTTTTCTGATTCCGGCGACCCTTCAGCTCCTTGTTGGTTCCCGGGTATCCATGGATGCGGCGGGCATGATGCGGGAACTTCTTTTTATGATAGCCCTTCCGGCGCTGGCGGCGATGAGTCTCAACGAGCTGACTCATGGAAGAGTGCGGAAAGAATGGCCGTCGAAGCTGGCACCTTTTTCCAAAATGTGTCTGATCTTCGTCGTGACCTCTAATTCATCGAAGGTCGCTCCCTATGTGCGGGATCTGACGCCCCAGCGTGTTCTTGTGGCGGCGGCAATTCTCCTGCTGGCGGCCTCGGGTTATGCTATCGGCTGGTTTCTGTCCCGGTTTTTTGGAGGAGAGAGGGAGACGGCGGTGTCCATGGTCTATGGCTCCGGCATGCGGAACATCAGCGCGGGGGCCGTGATTGCGGCGGCTTATTTTCCCGGGGAGGTTCTGTTTCCTGTGATGATCGGAACGCTGTTTCAGCAGGTGTTGGCGGCATGCTATGGAAAACTCATTGAAAGAAAGTATCATTAACGTAAAAAACGGAGGAAATAACGGTGCCGGATCATCATATGGCCCATACTACAGTCCTTATGTGGGGAAGCCTTTTCTGCCTTCTGGCAGCCTGGTGTATGGGGAAAGATAAAAATTACAACCGGGAGAAAAAGAGATGGATGCTGCATATGCAGCTCTTTACAGCCCTGTTTCTGAGCAGTGAGGCTTTTGCCTGGGCCTTCGATGGCCGACCTGGAAAAACGGCCTGGTGGATGGTACGGATCAGCAACTTTCTGCTGTTTCTGACTTCAGATCTCGTCCTTGTCTTTTTCAACTGGTATGTCGGCTGTCACCTGATGCCTCCGGAAGAGCGGAAGCAGAATAAAAGATACAGACTGGTATCGTATATTGGATTTTTTGCCGCCTTTCTGGTGGTTGTATCGCAGTTTACGCATCTCTATTATACTATTGACGAGACAAATCTTTATCACAGAACTTCCACCTGTCTGCTCGCCATGGTGCTTCCGGCCAGCGGTATGCTGCTTGATTTTACTCTGCTGGTTCAGTATCGGAAGCGGATCCGTCGGAGAGATTTCCTGTTTATGAGTTCCTATATTATTCTTCCGACTCTGGCGGCGCTGGTGCAGTTTTTCCATTATGAAGCTTCTCTTGTCAGTATAGCCATCAGTTTTTCTATGGTGCTGATCTATGTTGCAGCCATGGAGGAGCAGAGTGAAGAACTCGAAAAAATGTCAAAAAGCAAGGCCCAGACCGAGGAACGTCTGGAGATCGCCACGATTCTGAACCGCTGCGTCAAAGCGCTTTCCTCGAGCGTGAATGTAGATAAGGCAATTCATCATCTGCTGGAGATCATCAACGATTACTTTGACGCAGACCGGACCTACATTTTCAAACTGGATACGGACCAGGGAATCCTGACGAACACCTACGAGTATGTGAAAGATCAGGTGACGGAGCAGCAGGAGAACCTTCAGGGGATTCCTGTGGAGGTGATCTCCATCTGGATGCAGAAATTTGAGGAGTCAAATGTATACTATATTCCGGATCTGGAGTTAGAAAAAGGAACGCCCCACTATGAGATCCTGAAAATGCAGGATATCAACCGCCTGCTGGCTGTTCCTCTTTTAAGAGATGAAAAAATCGTCGGCTTCATGGGCGTGGACAATCCCAGGAAGCACTACAGCGATGAGACTCTGCTGGCTTCGCTTCAGTTCTTTGTCACCGACAGCCTCACCCGGAAAAGAGAGCAGGAAAAACTGAAATATCTGAGCTACCGGGATATGCTGACAGAGCTTTTTAACCGAAATAAATATATTGAGGTTCTGGAGCGCTACAAGAACCGGCATGTGGAAAAAGTCGGAGTGGCTTTCATCGATCTGAACGGTCTGAAAAAGGTCAACGATCAGAAAGGTCATGAGGCAGGAGATGAGCTGATCCGGAATGCGGCGGCAGTCATTAAGACTTCCTTCCCGGAGAAAGCCTTCCGCATTGGCGGGGACGAGTTTGTTGTTATTGCCGTGGGCATGGAGGAAGAGGAGTTCTTCAGGAAGCTTAAGACCGTCTATGCGAAAATGAAGGAAAAAGAGGTGAGCATTTCCGCGGGCTTCGTCTGGAAAGAGGAGACCATGGATCTGGAAGCGCTGACCAAGACGGCGGATCATCAGATGTACAAAGAGAAAGAAAAATATCACAGAGAGAACAGATACGAGCCCGGGTGATGACATATCCGGGCTTGTCATCTTTTTTCTTTTGTGATAACATACTAATTTAGGAATCTGACGCGTCAGCTGTTTACAGCAACGCGGGGAAAACAAAAGAAAAGGGAGAAACAGAAAAATGGTTGAAATCATAATGGCCGTGAACAATGCGGTCAACAATTTTATCTGGGGTGTTCCTGCCATGATCTGCATTCTTGGCGTGGGTATGTTCTTAAGTATTCGCACGGGATTTCTGCAGATCCGGAAATTTCCTTATGCCATCCGTACCACGATCGGGCGGATGTTTCGGAAAAAGGATGCTTCAGACGGTTCCATGACGCCTTTCCAGGCAGTCTGCACGGCTCTGGCCGCTACAGTGGGAACCGGAAATATCGCAGGAGTGGCGGGAGCGATTGCCATCGGCGGCCCGGGAGCCATCTTCTGGATGTGGTGTTCTGCCGCTTTCGGCATGTGTACCAAATTTGCAGAGGTGACGCTGGCTGTCCATTTCCGCGAGCGGAATAAGGAGGGTGACCTGGTAGGCGGTCCCATGTACTACATCAAAAACGGCCTCGGGAAAAAATGGCAGTGGCTGGCTTTCTTCTATTCGCTCTTTGGCGTGCTGACGGTCTTCGGTACCGGTAATGCCACCCAGGTGAATACGATTACCACCGCAATCGATACGGCTCTGGTCCAGTACAATCTGACAAACCGGACGGCTCTCTCAATGCTGAATCTCATTATCGGTATTTTCATTGCCATGCTGGTGGCCATGGTGCTTCTCGGCGGTGTGAAACGGATCGGCAGCGTGACGGAGAAGCTTGTGCCTTTCATGGCTCTTTTCTATGTGGTCATGGCTCTGGGCGTGGTGTTTCTCAATATCCGGAATGTTCCGGCGGTTTTCGCCTCCATCATCGGCGGCGCTTTTTCACCGAAAGCCTTCACCGGCGGTCTGGTGGGAAGCATGTTCCTGAGCCTGAAAAAAGGCGTGTCCCGCGGAATTTTTTCCAATGAGGCCGGCCTTGGTACGGGCTCCATTGCTCACGCCTGCGCGGACACAAAGAAGCCGGTAAAGCAGGGAATGTTTGGTATCTTTGAAGTTTTCGCAGATACCTTTGTGATTTGCACCCTGACGGCTCTCGTGATTCTCTGCAGTGGCGTTTCCGTCGGCTATGGAAAGCCTGCCGGAGCTGAACTGACGATCTCAGGCTTTACCGCCACTTACGGCGGCTGGTTTTCTGTCTTTACGGCTGTGGCTCTTTGCTGCTTTGCCTTTTCCACAATCATCGGCTGGGGCCTTTACGGCGCCCGCTGCATCGAATATCTCTGTTCCAGTGAAAAAGTTGTCCGTCCCTTCTTTGTGGTCTATTCTTTTGTGACGATTCTGGGTGCGACGATGGAGCTGGGACTTCTGTGGGATATCGCGGACACCTTTAACGGGCTGATGGCGATCCCGAACCTCATTGCTCTTTTCCTGCTTTCCGGTACGGTGGTGAAGCTGGCGAAGGAGTTTTTTGAGAAAGAGAAGGCCTGAAAAAAAGAAAGGAAGTGTTCCCTTGAAGAAAAAATGGATTTTTTTATGTGTCATGCTCCTTCTGCTTACAGGCTGCAGCGCGGGAACGAAGAAGCTGCGCTTCGGAGCGGCAGGGCTTGGCGGCGTGTATCACATCTTTGCAGATACCTTCGCCAATGTTCTGAGCACGGAAAATAATGATTTTCAGATAGACGTAAAAACGACGGCCGGTTCCGCGGCAAATTTAAGGCTGCTGTCAGAGGGTTATATCCAGCTGGCAGTCGCCCAGGCGGACCTCCTCCATGATGCCTGGAACGGCGATGGAAACTTTGCCGACAGGAAAACTTACCAGGGATATGGGGCGGTGGCTGCCCTTTATACAGAAGCCTGCCAGATCGTGGTGAGAGAAGATTCTTCTATTATAAGTATGGATGATCTTCTGGGAAAAACGGTGAGCATCGGAGAGGAAGAGTCAGGTACGAAGCAGAACGCCGGGAAGATCCTGGCGGCCAGCGGCCTGACGGATCAGATGCTGACGGAAGTAAATCTCAATTATACAGACGCAGCCGAGCAGTTGAAAGATGGAAGGATCGATGCTTTCTTCTGTACGGCGGGCGTGGAGACCACAGTCATCAGCGAGCTAGCGAAGCAGTGCGGCGTCCGGCTCCTCAGTCTGGATGAGAAGACGCTGAACAAGCTGACCCGGTCCTATGATTTTTATTCCGAGTATCTCATTCCGGCCGGTACCTATGAAGGACAGGAGGAAGAAACGAGAACGCTGGGAGTCAAGGCTGTGCTGTTGGCCAGCGACAGGCTTTCTTCGGCTCAGGTAAAAGAGATCACAAAGACACTTTTTGACAACAAAGAGAAAGTCCAGTACGCCCTGCCGGTGGATATTTCCCTTGATGAGACGGCAGCCCTGGAGGGAATCACCGTTCCCTTCCATAAAGGAGCGGCCGCATACTACGAGGACTGCGGTGTGGCTCTGGAAGACGGGACGGAGAAAGGAAGCAAATGAAGATTCAGCTGGATATGTATCAGACCATTGCGGCTGCAGTGCTGGTTCTGATGCTTGGAAAATATTTGAAACGTAAGTGCAGTATTCTGGAAAAATTCTGTATTCCCGCTCCGGTCATTGGCGGCGTCATTTTCGCGGTGTTTACCTGTATCTGCTATGTGACAGGTATTGCGGAGTTTTCCTTTGACGATATCTTAAAGGATGTGTGCATGGTATTTTTCTTCACCTCCGTGGGCTTCCAGGCAAACTTAAAAGTCTTAAAGAGCGGAGGAAAGGCTCTGATTGTGTTTCTTGGCCTTGTCATCGGTCTGATTTTCTGCCAGAATTTCCTGGCAGTGGGTCTTGCGAAACTTCTTCAGATCAGCCCTCTGGTGGGTTTATGCACTGGTTCCATTCCGATGGTGGGAGGCCACGGAACTGCCGGAGCTTTCGGACCGATTCTGGAGGATTTCGGAATCTCCGGAGCTACGACCCTCTGTACCGCGGGCGCTACCTTCGGCCTGATTGCCGGCAGCATGATGGGCGGTCCTTTGGGAAAACGTCTGATTGAGAAAAAGAACCTCTTAGACACTGTGGTTTCCGAGGATGACAGCCTTCTGGTGGAGGAGGAGAAAAAACATGAACGCCATGCCAGTATGTACCCCTCCGCTGTGTTCCAGCTCATCATTGCCATGGGCCTTGGAACCATTGTGTCAAGGCTTCTCTCTCTCACGGGAATGACCTTCCCGGTCTATATCGGAGCCATGATCGTGGCCGCCTTTATCCGGAATATCGGCGAATATTCCGGCAAGTTCACGATCTACATGGGCGAGATCAACGATATCGGCGGCATCAGTCTGTCCCTGTTCCTCGGTATCGCCATGATCACCCTGAAGCTCTGGCAGCTGGCGGCTCTGGCCCTGCCCCTTTTGGTGCTTCTGGCTGGTCAGACCGTGCTGCTCTTTGTCTACACGAACTTTATCGTGTTCCGTGTCATGGGAAGCGATTACGACGCTGCCGTTCTTTCTGCCGGAGTCTGTGGCTTTGGAATGGGAGCGACGCCCAACGCCATGGCAAACATGCAGGTGCTCTGTGAAAAATATGCGCCCTCCGTCAAGGCTTACCTTCTGGTGCCGCTGGTGGGCAGCCTTTTCGCAGACTTCATCAACAGCCTGGCGATCACTGTTTTTATCAACTTTATATAATAAAAAAGAATGTCCGGATGCGGACATTCGAGGGAGGATTTATGTTTTTTGGAAGAAAGAAAAAAGAGAAGGCAAAAACTTCTTACAAGATAGAAAGCGAGAATCTCGCTGTCCCCGAGGTTCATATCGGAGAGGCCCACGAGAAAGAACCGGAGCCGGAGCCGGAAGAAAACATCACTTATGAGAATGTGGCGATTCCGGAAATCCACATTCACAGAAAGAAAAAATAAGATCAGCGAAGTAACCGGTCGATCCGGAGAAAACCCCAGCCCTGACGGCTTCCGGGAAGTTTCAGATCGACAGCGCTTTCGCACATATGCATTTTGACATCGAGATTGGAAAGATCCGGATGCAGAGAGAGAAGCAGAGCGGCGGCTCCAGAAACCACAGGCGTGGCCATGGAGGTGCCGCTTTTTACTGTGTAAGCCCGGCGGGTGGAAGCGTAGCGGGCGTTGCAGGAGACGATCCCTGTGCCGGGAACCGTAAGCTCCGGCTTTACAATACAGGCGCAGGTGGGCCCGCGGCCGGAATAGCCGGGCTGGATCCGGCTCCTTTTGAAAAATTCTTCTTTTCGCTCGTCGTCGGAGGCTCCGACTGTGATGATCTTCCGACTGCTCCCGGGGCTTGTGATGCTTTCCTTTCCGGGCCCCAGATTGCCTGCGGCGGCTACCACGACAAGGCCGGCGTCCCAGGCGGTTTCCACGGCCTGAATGAGCTCCTCGTCATCTTTTCCTTCCTCCAGAGTGCCGACAGAGATGTTGAGAATCCGGGTGTGATACTGTTCTCTGGTGGCGATGACAAACTCGATGCCCCGGAGGATATCCTGACGGCTGCCGTTTCCGCGGCGGTTCAGGACTTTTACCGGCAGCAGGTGGCAGTCCGGAGCGATGCCCCGGTAACGGCCGCGGGAGAGTTTTCCGTTTCCGGCCAGGATCCCTGCCACATGGGTGCCATGGCCGTAATCGTCGTAGCAGCCGGTCTGTCCGTTTAAGAAATCCCGGAAATCTATTATGCGTTCCTTTAAGTCCGGATGCGGGTAGATTCCGCTGTCCAGGATGGCCGCGGTGATGCCCTTTCCGGTAAAGCCTTTGGTGAGGAGCGGCTCAGCTCCGGTCAGTTTTCGCACGCGATCCATAAATTTCCATCCTTTTTTGTGGAATGCATTTTTTATCAGTATATGCGGGGAGCGGGTCCTAAGTTCAAAAGTCTTATCATGCAAGCATGGACGACTTTGAGAACTTTGTCCCCTGGTATTTTGATGATGTTGGGGTCAAAAGGTCTTTTGCCCCCAACTGATGCCTACGAATTGCTCCGCTGCAAAGCAGCTCCCGCAATTCTATAAACATTCGAAATCCGCTGATTTACTGCGTAAATCGCTGCTTTCTCATGTTTGGCGGGTCCCAAGTTCAAAAGCTTTATCGTGCAAGCACGAACAGCTTTTTGAACTTTTGACCCTGGCATCATTTTGATATATTTTTCACAAGTTATTTTGAAATGTGCTTGACAATACATGTATAATTGTATACAATGATGCAAAAAGAAACAAACAACAGATGCATAGGAGTGATAGAAAGATGGAAAACCGTCGTGTGACAATGAACAACAAGACAAATCTTCTCGAGCTGGAAGAGCACATGTATCCCCTCGTGGATGTAAAGACCCCCAACGTTTTCCGGAACCTGTTTCCTTACAGTGAGGTTCCCAAGATCGCATTCAATGACCGCGTGGTTCCGCATCACATGCCGGAGGAAATCTGGATCACGGATACGACCTTCCGTGACGGGCAGCAGTCCCGTGCTCCCTACAGCACCGAACAGATCGTAACGATCTTTGATTATCTGCATAAACTGGGTGGCCCCAAAGGCAAGATCCGCCAGTCCGAATTTTTCCTGTACAGCAAGAAGGACAGAGATGCCGTCATCAAATGTATGGAGCGGGGCTATAAATTCCCGGAGGTCACGAGCTGGATCCGTGCCAACAAGAAAGACTTTGAGTTGGTAAAAGACATCGGAATGAAAGAGACAGGTATCCTGGTCAGCTGTTCCGATTATCATATCTTCTATAAGATGAAAATGACCAGAAGAGAGGCTATGGAGCATTACCTCGGTATCATCCGTGACTGCCTGGAGATCGGTGTGAGTCCCCGTTGTCATCTGGAGGATATCACCAGAGCCGATATCTACGGTTATGTGATTCCCTTCTGCCTGGAGCTTATGCGTCTGATGGAATTTTATCAGATTCCCATCAAGGTTCGCTGCTGCGACACCATGGGGTATGGCGTCAACTACCCCGGAGCCGTGATTCCGCGTTCCGTACCCGGTATCATTTACGGTATTATGACCCATGCGGGCGTTCCCAGCGAGCTCATCGAGTGGCACGGCCACAACGATTTCTACAAAGCTGTGACCAACTCCACCACAGCCTGGCTCTATGGCGCCAGCGGCGTCAACTGCTCCCTCTTCGGTATCGGCGAGCGGACAGGAAACACGCCTCTGGAGGCTATGGTATTTGAGTACGCCCAGCTTCGCGGCACTCTGGATGGAATGGACACCAGAATCATCACAGAGCTGGCAGAATACTATGAGAAGGAGATCGGCTACCATGTGCCGCCCAGAACGCCTTTCGTCGGCGAGAACTTCAATGTAACCCGGGCGGGCATCCATGCGGACGGTCTTCTGAAAAACGAGGAGATTTACAATATTTTCGATACGGATAAATTTCTGAACCGTCCGGTGCTGGTGGCAGTATCCAACACTTCCGGCCTTGCGGGAATTGCCCACTGGATCAATACCTACTATCATCTGCCGGAGGAGGAGAAGATCAGCAAGGATACGCCTCTGGTAAAAATGGTCAAAGAGTGGGTAGACCGGGAGTATGAGAGCGGTCGTGTGACGATCCTGACCAATCAGGAGCTTGTGACCGTCATCAGCGATTCCTGCAAGAAACTGAATATCCCGCTCCCCGGAAGAAAAGGGGCTCCGGCGCTCAAAGAAACTGTTCCGGATTCGGAACTTTAAGGAGGATATGTCTGTGGACGCGACAGATCAGTTTTCCCTTCGGGGGAAAGTGTTTCATACCATACGGGAAAATATATTGAGCGGCCGTTACAAATACCAGGAGGAGCTCCGGGAGAGCACCCTCGGAAAAGAGCTGGGTGTTTCCCGGACCCCGGTACGGGAGGCGTTAAGACAGCTGGAGCTTGAAGGACTGGTGACGATTGTGCCGAACAAGGGCGCTTACGTCAACGGCATCACGGCCCAGGATGTGGAGGTCATCTACCAGATGCGTTCCCGGCTGGAAGGGCTCTGCGCCCGGATGGCCTGCGAGCGGATCACGAGAGAGCAGCTGGACGAGATGGAGGAAGTGATTCTCCTCTCCAAATTTCATGAGAAAAAGGGCAACTATGACCAGCTGGTAGAGCTGGACAGCCGTTTCCATGAGATCCTCTTTGAGGGCTGCCAGAGCAAACTTCTGGAGCATGAGCTTAAGAACCTGCACCAGTATGTCCAGCGTGTGCGGAAGACTTCCCTGGAGAGCGGCCAGCGGGCGGAAAAATCCACCCAGGAGCATGAAAATATTATGCTGGCCATCCGGGACAAGAATCCGGACCGGGCGGATGAGCTGGCTACCAGACATGTGATGAATACCATCAGCAATATCCGAAACTGTCAGATAGAAACGATCATGGAGGACGAGACAAAATGGAAAAAATAAAGATGCAGACCCCGCTGGTTGAGATGGACGGGGACGAGATGACAAGGATTCTCTGGAAAATGATCAAGGATGAACTTCTTCTTCCTTTTGTTGATCTGAAAACTGAGTATTACGATCTGGGTCTCAAACACAGAGACGAAACTGATGACCAGGTGACTGTGGATTCTGCCAAGGCGGCCATCAAATACGGCGTGGCAGTCAAGTGCGCTACCATCACCCCCAATGCAGCCCGGGTGAAAGAGTACGACTTAAAAGAGATGTGGAAGAGTCCCAACGGTACGATCCGTTCTATTATGGACGGCACCGTGTTCCGTGCTCCGATCGTGGTAAAAGGCATCGAGCCCTGCGTGAAAAACTGGAAGAAACCGATTACTCTGGCCCGTCACGCCTACGGCGACGTCTACAAGGCCTCCGAGATGATCGTTCCGGGACCGGGAAAGGCAGAGCTTGTCTTTACGGCTGAGGATGGAACCGAGACGAGAGAGTTGATTCATCAGTTTAAGGGCCCGGGCGTTCTTCAGGGCATGCACAACCTGAACAGTTCCATTGAGAGCTTCGCTAGGAGCTGCTTCCAGTATGCGCTGAATACGAAACAGGATGTCTGGTTTGCCACCAAAGATACAATCTCCAAGAAATATGACCATACCTTCAAGGATATTTTCCAGGAGATTTACGATAGAGACTATAAAGAAGCCTTTGAAAAGGCAGGCATCACCTATTTCTATACCCTGATCGATGATGCGGTTGCCCGGATCATGAAGGCCGAGGGCGGCTTTATCTGGGCCTGCAAGAACTATGACGGCGACGTGATGAGCGATATGGTGTCTTCCGCTTTTGGTTCTCTTGCTATGATGACCTCCGTTCTCGTGAGCCCGGACGGCAAGTTTGAGTACGAGGCAGCCCACGGCACTGTACAGCGCCACTATTACAAATATCTGAAAGGGGAGGAGACTTCCACTAACTCCGTGGCTACGATCTTTGCCTGGAGCGGAGCCTTAAGAAAGCGCGGCGAGCTGGATCAGATTCCGGAGCTTATGACCTTTGCGGATAAACTCGAGAAGGCCACCCTTTCCACGATCGAGAGTGGAAAGATGACCAAGGATCTGGCTCTGATCACCAGCATTGAGAATCCGACCGTGCTGAACAGTGAAGGCTTTATCAAGGCGGTCCGCGAGAATCTGGAGAAAAGTCTTGCATAAAAGATATATCTAATTATAAAGTATGCATAATAAGAGATGCTTCCTATCAGAACCCATCCATACAGCAGGTACAGAGATTCTGTATCTGCTGTATTTCTTTTGAATGAATTGCACAGAATAAAAGATATATCTAATATTATTTTGTTGAAAATATGTATATAGTATTGACAAGTTAATATACTGCGTGGTATATTTGTAACAGTTAATAAAGAAAAGAGAAGATGATTTTTGATGAGTTTTCATTAGAAATCAGAAAAGGGGAAACATTCCATGAGCATCGTTTATCACGAAAAGACCAGAGAATTTCACCTTTACAATGATAAGATCAGCTATATTTTCCAGATTATGCGGAATGGCCAGCTGGGTCAGCTCTATACGGGAGCGCGACTGAGGGACCGGGAAGATTTTTCCCACTTAAGTGAGCTTGGATTTCGGGATATGGCTCCTTGCGTTTATGAGGGAGACCGTTTTTTCTCCCTGGAGGCCTTAAGGCAGGAATATCCGGCTTACGGAACAGGAGATATGCGTTATCCGGCCTATGAGCTGCTCCGTGAGAATGGCAGCCGCCTTTCCGGTTTCGTTTACCAGAGTCACCGGATTTATCCGGGCAAACCGAAGCTTCCAGGACTTCCGGCCACCTATGTGGAAAAAGAAAACGAAGCGGAGACCCTTGAGATCACTTTAAAAGATGAACTCATCGGAACCGAGCTGATCCTCAGTTATACGATCTATGAAGCGTTCCCGGCTGTCTGTCGAAACGCCTGCTTCCGTCAGACCGGAGAGGAGACGGTAGTCCTCGATGAAGCTATGAGCCTTTCCCTGGATCTTCCGGACCGGGATTACGATCTGGTGACGCTGACAGGAGCCTGGGCGAGAGAACGTTATGTCCGAACGGAACACTTAAGAGAGGGCGCCCAGGAAGTCTACAGCATGAGAGGCCACAGCAGCCATCAGTTTAATCCGTTCCTGGCGCTGAAACGACCCAATGCGGATGAGAAGCAGGGCGAAGTTCTCGGTTTCAGCCTGGTATACAGCGGCAATTTCCTTGGCAAGGTCAATGTGGACACCTACGGAGTCACGAGAGTGCTTTTAGGCATTCATCCGGAAGGATTTTCCTGGACGTTGAAACCCGGCGAGAGTTTCCAGACGCCGGAGGCCGTGATGGTTTATTCTTCCGAAGGACTGAACGGCATGAGTCAGACCTTCCATAAGCTGTACCGCACGAGACTCTGCCGGGGCAGCTGGAGAGATAAAGTAAGACCGGTTCTCATCAACAACTGGGAAGCTACTTTTATGAATTTTACCGAGGAGAAGATCCTCAATATCTCCCGGACCGCTGCAGACCTCGGCGTGGAGCTTATGGTTCTGGACGACGGCTGGTTCGGCAAGAGAGACGACGCCACCAGTTCTCTGGGAGACTGGTATCCGGACCTTTCCAAACTGCCGGAGGGCATTACCGGAGTGGCGAAAAAAGTCGAAGCCCTGGGCATGAAGTTTGGTCTCTGGATTGAGCCGGAGATGGTCAATCACGAGAGCCGCCTTTACCGGGAACATCCGGACTGGCTCTTGGGCGAGCCGGGAAGACCCCAGTGCCACGGCAGAAACCAGTTTGTACTGGATTACAGCAAGCCGGAGGTCGTAAAAGGCATCGGCGACATGATTGCGAAGGTTCTCCGGGAAGCGCCTGTTTCCTATATTAAATGGGATATGAACCGGAGTATGTCGGAGGTCTTTTCCAAGGGAAGAGACGCGGCTTTCCAGGGTGAGGTATTTCATCGTCATATGCTCGGCATCTATTCGCTCTATGAGCGGCTGATCACCGAGTTTCCAGATATTCTTTTTGAATCCTGTGCCAGCGGCGGGGCCCGGTTTGATCCGGGAATGCTCTATTACGCGCCCCAGACCTGGACTTCCGATAACACCGACGCGGTGGAGCGGCTTAGGATTCAGTACGGAACTTCTGTGGTTTATCCCTTAAGTTCCATGGGCTGTCATGTATCGGTAGCGCCGAACCAGCAGACCCACAGAAACACTTCTCTGAAAACCAGAGGAGAGACGGCGCTCTTTGGCGTGTTTGGCTATGAGCTGGATCTGAACATCCTGACGGAGGAAGAGAAAGAAGAAGTCCGCCAGCAGATCCGTTTCGTGAAGGAACACCGGAAACTCATCATGACCGGAAACTTTTATCGTCTTATCAGTCCTTTTGAGGGCGATGAAGCTGCCTGGGTTGTGGTTTCCGAGGACAGAACGGAAGCTCTGGCCGGTTATTACCGCCAGCGTCAGCCGGCAAACGGCTGTTATCAGAGACTTCGGCTTTCAGGACTGGATCCGGAGGCGGAATATCAGGTATCGGGCTTTGAGGGAAGCTTTTATGGCGACGAACTGATACAGGCCGGTCTTGTGACCTCCGATGAAGCCTGCGGCGTCAGCGGCACCGGCGTTCCCCAGGGGGACTACCAGTCCAGAGTCTTTTATCTGAAAAAACTCTGAGAAAGATATTTTTCCATGCAAAGCATGGTAAATATAAAAATCTTTTTATGAAAGAGAGGACAAAACTATGAAAAGAAAACTTCTGTCAGCATTACTTGCAACAGCCATGACCATGACTGTAGTAGCCGGAACCGGAATTGCTGTATCAGCAGACGGTGAGGCCGTTGTAAGCACCGTCATGTTCTCCGATCCGGATACCATGGATCCCGGACGTGCAGATGATGATCAGAAAAACTCCATCGTTCTGGAGTGCCAGGAGACCCTGGTTCGTCTGATCGACGGAAAGCTGACCAACGCAGGCGCAGAAAGCTACGAAACTTCTGACGACGGCCTGGTTTGGACCTTCCATCTGCGTGACAACAAATATTCCGACGGAACACCGGTTGTTGCAGAGGACTATGTAAACTCCATCCGCCGTGTATTCGACCCGGAAGTAAACTGCCATAACGCAGGTATCTTCTACTGCATCGCTGGCGGCGAAGCTTTCAACACCGGTTCAGGCGCAAAAGAGGATGTAGGAGCCAAAGCCATCGATGACAAGACTCTGGAGATCACCCTCACCGAGCCGATCCCGTACTTCGCACAGCTTCTGACCTTCGCAAACATCACTCCGGTTCCGGAATCCAAGACCGAAGGCGAGAACAACTCTTCCTACGGAGCAATCGTAGACGATCTGGCTCAGTGCGGTCCGTATTACATCTCCGAGTGGACCCGTGGTTCCAAAGTTGTTCTGAAAAAGAACCCGAACTACTGGGATGCTGACAACATCAAACTGGACGAGATCGACATGGTTCTGGCTCAGGATGAGAACACCAGACAGCAGCTCTTCGATCAGGGACAGATTGATCTGTTAAGAAACGTTCGTACCGAGTATATCGATCAGGTTCAGTCCAAGATTGATTCCGGCGAGATCACCCTGATTTCCGGCCCGCAGCCGAGAAACAGCTACATCTGCTTCAACAACGAAGATCCGGACGGCGTATTCTCAAACGAGAACATCCGTAAAGCCTTTGCGATCGCCTTCGACCGTGAGTCTTATGTAAAGAACGTTCTGAAAAAAGATCAGGCCGCTTACGGTGAGATTCCTTACGGAACCGCTATCGGCGACGATCTGTTCCGTGACCTCTATGAAGAGCCCATGAAAGAGCTCCTTGAGCAGGATCCGGTAGAGCTTCTGAACAAAGGTCTTGAGGAGATCGGCAAAGCAGGCGAGACCCTCGAGGTTACCTTCCTCCAGAGAAACGCTGATAACGAGACCAAGGTTGCAGCTGAGTACTATCAGAACCAGTGGCAGACAAAACTCGGCGTTGTTGTAAACATCGAGACTGCTTCCGATAACTCTTCCTTCAACAACCAGGTTTCCAAAGGACAGTACCAGATCTGCCAGACTGGATGGGGCGCAGACTACAACGATCCGATGACCTTCATGCAGTGCTACACCACCGGCGACGGCAACAACCCCGCATTCTTCTCTGATGCTGAGTATGACGAGCTGGTAAATGCCTGCAAGACCGAGTCTGACATGAAAGTCCGCGGCGAGAACTTCGCAAAAGCTGAGAAAATCCTGACTGTTGATAAATGCGGTATCTCCCCGGTTACCTTCTCTTACTCCAATGTTGTTGTAAACCCGAAACTTCAGGGCGTATACGTCAACGGCGCAGGTGGTCCTTCCATCGAGTTCAGAGATGCATATCTTGCTGAGTAACAGATAATTATCACTAGAGCAACAGATCTCACCAGGTGATCTGTTGAAAGGTGCCGGAACCTGTGGGAGGTAGAGCTTCCCATACGTTCCGGCATTTATAAGTCAAAGATTCCTGGTGTTCTGTATCGCTCATTTTCAAATCGAAAGATGCGCGATACAGAACACTAGGCTTTCACTTAGGAGGTGCGACTAAATGATTAAATACATATTAAAGAAGATCGGTTACATGATCGTAACCCTGTGGGTAATTCTTACCATCACCTTCTTTCTGATGAACTGTATTCCGGGCGACCCCACCCAGGACAGCATGAAAGTTCTTCCGGAGGCCGTAGCCAACAACCTGAAGGCACGTTGGGGCCTCGATAAACCGGTAGGAGAGCAGTATATTATTTATCTGAAGAATCTTCTTCACGGCCAGATGGGAGAGTCCTATAAGACTCCCGGCCTTACCGCAAACCAGATTATTTCCGAGCGTTTCCCGGCTTCTCTGCAGTTGGGTCTGCAGGCCGTGGCAGTTGGTCTGATCCTTGGACTGATCCTTGGTATCCTGGCGGCTCTGCACCGTGGGCGCTGGATCGATTTCCTGACGATCTTCGTCGCCATCATCGGCGTGTCTGTCCCGAGCTTCGTGTTCGCGGCTCTGCTTCAGAAATACGCCGCAGGTTCTTATTTCCCCATCGTCGGCTGGTCCTCCAAGGGTATGGGAGTCGGGCAGATCTTTCAATACACGTTCCTGCCGACGGTATCGGCGTCCATCAGCGGTATCGCAACCTATTCCCGTTTCATGCGTTCCTCTGTACTGGATGTACTGAGCAATGATTACATCCTTCTGGCAAAGTCCAAAGGTCTTTCCAACTTCCAGATCGTAAAACGTCATGTGCTCCGTAATGCCATCACCCCGATCATCTCCATCGTGGCTCCGCAGGTAGCCAACATCGTAACCGGTTCCTTCGTAATCGAGCGTATCTTCTCTATTCCGGGTCTGGGCCGTTACTATGTAGAAAGTGTAAACGGACGTGACTATCCGATGATCATGGCAACCACACTGTTCTTCTCATTTATCTTCATTTTCTGTATGGTACTGATGGATATCCTGTACGCCATCGTAGACCCGAGAGTGAGAAAGAGCATTATTGAAGGCAACAAGTAAGGAGGGTGAGACCAGAATGACAGAACAGAGCGGAAAGCTTACAAAAGAACAGTTCGCCCGGGTAGGAGTGGACGAACAGGCATCAGAGAATCTGGTGCGCCCCAGCATTTCCTACTGGCAGGATGCATTCCGAAGACTCAAGAAAAATAAAGTCGCCATGGCGAGCCTGATTCTTCTTCTTATCATCGTGTTTATGTGCATCTTTGCACCGTATATTTATCCTCATCCCTATGATGAGCAGAACATTGAGTTTACGAACCAGGGTCCCACCCTGCAGCATATCTTCGGTCTGGATGACCTGGGAAGAGATATCTTCGCCCGTATCTGGATCGGCGGCCGTGTTTCCCTGACCATCGGTGTGGTGGGAGCCCTCGTATCCCTGCTGATCGGCGTTCTCTACGGTGGTATCAGCGGTTATATGGGAGGTCTTGTGGATGATATCATGATGCGTATCCTGGAGATCCTCTCCGGTATTCCCTACATGGTTATGGTTATCATCGTAACGGTCTTCCTTGGAAAAGGTATGAGTTCCCTTCTTTTGGCTCTCTGTATTACGAGCTGGACCGGCCTGGCCCGTCTGGTTCGAGGACAGGTGCTGGAGCTCAAAGAGAGCGAGTATGTCATGGCTGCAAAAGCGCTGGGTACTCCGACTCTTAAGATTGTCACCAGACATCTGATTCCCAATACCATGAGTATCATCATCGTACAGACCACCTTCTCCATTCCGAGCTTCATTTTCTCCGAGGCTTTCTTAAGCTTCATCGGAATGGGTATCCAGCCGCCGCTCACCAGTTGGGGCGCTATGGCTTCCCTGGGACAGCAGCAGATGGCTTACTATCCTCATGAGCTGATTTTCCCGGCACTGGCTATTTCCGTAACCATGCTGGCCTTCAACCTTCTGGGCGATGGTCTGCGCGACGCATTTGACCCGAAACTCCGTCAGTAAAAAAGAAAGGTGTGTGAAAAATGAGCAATCTGTTGGAAGTAAAAAATCTGGAGGTCTCTTTCCATACCTATGCCGGTGAGGTCAAGGCGGTACGGGGAGTATCCTTTGAGGCAAAAGCTGGTGAATGTCTCGCCATCGTAGGAGAGTCCGGTTCCGGAAAGACCGTAACCTCCAAGGCTGTGTTAGGTCTGATCGCCACCCCGCCAGGAGATGTGAAAAAGACCAGCGAGATCATTTTCGACGGCCAGAATATCATGAACTACAGCGAGAAGGAGTGGAGAGCATACCGTGGAAAAGATGCGGCCATGATCTTCCAGGATCCCATGACTTCCCTGAACCCGACCATGAAAGTCGGCAAGCAGATCATGGAGAGTATCCTTCTTCACAGCAAGGTTTCCAAGGACGAGGCAAAGAAACGTGCCCTGGAGCTTCTGAAAATGGTAAATATCCCGAATCCGGAAGAGCGTATGAACCAGTATCCGTACGAGTTTTCCGGCGGTATGAGACAGCGTGTGGTTATCGCCATTGCCCTGGCCTGCAATCCGAAACTGATGATCGCCGACGAACCCACCACGGCTCTAGACGTGACCATTCAGGCACAGATCATCGATCTGCTGAAAAAGATTCAGAAAGAAAACAATACGGCCGTTGTCATGATCACTCATGACCTGGGCGTCGTTGCCGGTATGGCGGATGACATCATCGTTATGTACGCAGGCCGTATCGTGGAGAAAGGTACGGTTTACGAGATCTTCAACGAGCCGAAACATCCCTATACGGATGCCCTCCTGAAGGCCGTTCCGAACCTGAAAAATGAGAACAAATCAGAACTTCGTATCATTCCCGGAACACCGCCGGATCTGATTGCTCCGCCCAAGGGCTGTGGCTTCGCAAGCCGCTGCCAGTACTGCATGGGTATCTGTAAGGAGCAGTCACCGGAATACACCAAATTTTCCGATTCCCATGAGGCAGCCTGCTGGCTGAATCACCCCATGGCAAAAGAAGTATACGGAATCAAAGACATCAAGGAGGTGTTTGAAGATGGCAAATGATAAAGAAGTGCTGGTTCATGTAGAGCACCTGAAAAAATACTTCAAAGTACATAAAAAGGACACCTTAAAGGCTGTGGATGACGTTTCCTTTGATATCTACAAGGGAGAGACCCTTGGTCTGGTAGGCGAGTCCGGCTGTGGTAAGACTACCTGCGGAAGAACCGTCCTTGGCCTTTACCCGGCTACCGAGGGTGTCATCGAGTACGCCGGCCGTGATGTGACAAAGCTTGGAAAAAAAGACAGCCTGTGGTTCAAAAAGAGAGCCCAGATGATCTTCCAGGACCCCTATGCATCCCTGGACCCCCGTATGACCGTCGGCGATATCATCGGTGAGGGACTGGAAAACTTTGGTCTCCATCCCAATGACAAGCAGGAGCGGATCAGCGAGCTTCTGTCCCTGGTAGGACTGAACAAAGAGCACGCAGGCCGTTTCCCCCACGAGTTCTCCGGCGGACAGAGACAGCGTATCGGTATCGCGAGAGCTCTGGCTGTGGATCCGGAATTTATCGTCTGTGACGAGCCGATCTCCGCTCTGGACGTGTCCATTCAGGCACAGGTCGTCAACCTGCTGATCAAGCTTCAGAAAGAGCTGGGTCTGACCTACCTCTTCATCGCCCATGACCTTTCCATGGTAAAACATATTTCCGACCGTGTCGGCGTTATGTATATGGGACATATCGTGGAGCTGGCTTCCAGTGACGAGCTTTACGGAGATCCGGAGCATCCTTACACGAAAGCTCTTCTTTCTGCCATCCCGATCCCCAATCCGGAGCTGGAGCGCAGCAAAAAAGTGCTTCCTCTGGAAGGCGAGGTGGGAAGCCCCATCAACTGCGGACCGGGCTGTCGTTTCGCAAGCCGCTGCAAATACGCTTCCGAGAAATGTAAGAGCGAGACTCCGAAGCTGAAAGAGATCAAAAAAGGCCATTTTGTTGCCTGCCATCTTTTCGACAAATAAGAGCATAAAAAGATCCCCCGGCAAGGTTTTGAAAACCTTATCGGGGGATTTTTCTATCATCACAGGCTGTTTTTAATCTTCCGCCAGTTCTTCCCAGGTTTCGTAGAGAGCCGCAAGTTCTTCGCTGATCTGGGCTTTTTCTTTGCTTAATTTGATGCATTTGCCCACGTCGGTGGCGACCTCCGGAGAAGCTAGGAGAGTGTCGATCTCTGCGTCCCGCTCTTCGAGGGCCGCGATCTGATCCTCTGTCTTTTTCAGGGCATTTTTCCGTTTCCGTTCTTTGGCCTGGAGCTCTTTCTGCTGCTGCCAGTCCAGTTTGGATTCCGTTTCGGTTTTATCAGAGGAGACGGCGGAGGAAGCGTTTTCGCCGGGTACATAGATGGCGGTCAGCTCTTCCTTTTTCTCCAGGTAATAATCGTAGTTGCCGATATAGTTTACCAGCGTGTTTCCAGTGAGTTCCAGAATCCGGGTTGCGGTCTGGTTGATGAAATAACGGTCATGGGAAACGTAGAGGACGGTTCCCTCGTACTGGTTCAGGGCATTTTCCAGTATCTCCTTGGAAGTGATGTCCAGATGGTTGGTAGGCTCATCAAGGATGATAAAATTGGCCTCGGAGAGCATCAGCTTAGCCAGTGAAACACGGCCCCGTTCACCGCCGCTTAGATCCTGGATCCGTTTATAGACATCGTCGCCGGTGAAAAGAAAGGCTGCCAGGACGTTTCGGATCTCGGTATTGCTCATATTCGGATAGGTGTCGGAGATCTCCTCAAAGAGGGTTTTCTCCATATGAAGAACGTGGTGCTCCTGATCGTAATAGCCGATATGGACCTTGCTTCCGAGGGTGAAGCTTCCGCCATCCGGAGCGAGAAGGCCGTTTAAGATCTTCAGGATCGTAGTTTTCCCGGTTCCGTTGTTACCGATGATAGCCACGCGTTCACCGCGCTTGATCTCAAAATTCAGGTCGGAGAAGAGCGTATGGCCATCAAAGCCTTTTTCCAGCCCCTCTACCTTGAGAACATCATTTCCACTGATGACGCGGGGAGTCAGATGAATATGGATCTCGGTGTTTACTTCTGTGGGTTTTTCCAGAACCTCGATCTTATCCAGCATTTTCTCCCGGCTCTCGGCCCGGCGGATGGATTTCTCACGGTTGAAGGATTTCAGCTTGGCGATGACTTCCTGCTGATGCTTGATCTCGCGCTGCTGGTTTAAGTAGGCGTTGATCTGGGCCTGGCGCACCTGGGCCTTTTTCATGGAGTAATCGGAGTAGTTGCCCATAAAGGTGGTGACGTTTCCCTGATCGATCTCGACGATCTTCGTGACGACGCGGTTCAGGAAATACCGGTCATGGGCCACGATGAGCACGGCTCCGGAATAGTTGAGCAGATAGGTTTCCAGCCAGGCGATGGAGTTCATATCGAGGTGGTTGGTGGGCTCGTCCAGAAGGATGAGATCTGGATGGGAGAGCAGAAGTTTTCCTAAGGCCACACGGGTCTTCTGGCCTCCCGAGAGCGTGGAGACCTTTTTCGTAAAGTCTTCCTCGGTAAAGCCCAGGCCTTTTAAAACGCCGGTGATCTCACTCTGGATCGCGTAGCCGTTCTCACGCTCAAACTGGGAATTGAGTCGGTTATAGGTCTCCAGAACGTTTTCCAGTGCTTCGCCAGAGAGAGATTTCATCTCCAGCTCCAGTTCACGGATTCTTTTTTCCATGGCGAGAAGCTCTGCCTTCACGGAGAGAAGCTCGTCGTGGATTGTGTTTTCCGAGGAGACTGCGTCGTGCTGGGCCAGATAGCCGATGGTTTTTCCTTTTGCGAGGATCACCTCACCGCTGTCCGGGTCCAGCTGATGCATGATAATTTTCAGAAGGGTGGATTTTCCCGCCCCGTTGATGCCTACAATGGCCGCCTTTTCACGGTCTTCGATATGAAAAGAAGCGTTTTTCAGGATGACATCGGTTCCGAAAGCTTTTTGAATATTCTGACATGCCAGTATCATGGGATTCACTTCTTTCTAAAATATATTTGCGTAATTTCGCATAATCCTTATTATTTTAGCACATCTTGAACGCTTCGGCCAGCTTATTTTCCATGAAAAAAGACGAAAATGGAAAAAATAACTGGACGGATGGGGAAAATTGCGCTAAGATTTATAGACAGCAGTAAGGTGAAGCGACAGAGTATACATAAGATCAGGAGGAGAGAAGATGAAAAAAGTTGTAAAATTCGGCGGTAGTTCTCTTGCCAGCGCCGAACAGTTCAAAAAAGTAGGAGCGATCATTCGTTCCGATGCAGGCAGACGTTTTGTGGTACCTTCCGCGCCGGGCAAACGCTTTGACAAGGACACGAAGGTGACAGATATGCTTTACGCCTGCTATGCCCTGGCAGCAGAAGGGAAGGATTTCGGCAGGGAGCTCCGTCAGATCGAGCAGCGCTATCAGGAGATCATTGACGGCCTGGAACTGAAACTTTCTCTGGAAAAGGAATTTTCCCTGATCCGTGAGAACTTTGCAGGCAAGGCAGGAAAAGATTATGCCGCATCCAGAGGCGAATATCTGAACGGTATCGTCATGGCGAATTATCTGGGATATGAATTTGTGGATGCTGCAGAAGTGATCGTTTTCTGTGAAGACGGAAGCTTTGATATGGACAAGACCACAGAAGTTCTGGGCGAACGGCTCAAAGATATGAAAAATGCCGTGATTCCGGGTTTCTACGGCGCTCTGCCGGACGGTCATGTCATCACCTTTTCCAGAGGCGGTTCCGATATCACCGGTTCTCTGGTTGCTGCTGCCATCCATGCAGATATCTATGAGAACTGGACCGACGTTTCCGGTTTCCTTGTTACCGATCCCAGGATCGTGGTAAATCCCGAGGTCATCGAGACCATCACCTACCGTGAACTCCGGGAACTGTCCTACATGGGAGCCACTGTACTCCATGAGGAGGCCATCTTTCCTGTACGAAAGGAAGGCATCCCCATCAATATCCGCAACACCAACGCGCCGGAAGACAAGGGTACCCTCATCGTGGAGAGCACCTGCCGGAAGCCGAAATACACGATTACCGGCATCGCTGGAAAGAAGGGGTTTGCTGCCCTCAACATCGAGAAGGATATGATGAACTCCGAGGTGGGCTTTGGCCGGAAAGTGCTGGAAGTTTTCGAGAAAAACGGCATCTCCTTCGAGCATATGCCCTCCGGCATCGACACCATGACGGTCTTTGTCCATCAGAGCGAGTTTGAAGAGAAGGAACAGAAAGTTCTGGCCGGTATTCATCGGGCAGTCAGCCCGGATTCTATCGAGCTGGAGTCGGATCTGGCCCTCATCGCTGTGGTGGGAAGAGGCATGCGTTCCAACCGCGGCACGGCCGGACGTATTTTCTCTGCCCTGTCCCACGCGAACGTTAATGTCAAGATGATCGATCAGGGTTCCAGTGAGCTCAACATCATTATCGGTGTGAAAAACGAAGACTTTGAGCCGGCGATCCAGGCCATCTATAACATCTTTGTCATGACGCGCCTTTAAAAATCAGTGTACTTTGTACCATTCGAAAGATTTGATATTTATTTGACAATCTTAAAGGGATTGGATATAATATGGAAAAAGACCTTTTGGGTCTTTGAGGAACTAGGAAGGATGGTATAAAGTGGAACGAAAAACGATTTCGCGGGCAGTGATCAAACGTCTGCCGCGATACTATCGTTACCTGGGAGATCTTCTGGAAAGCGGAGTCGAGAGGATTTCATCCAACGAGCTGAGTGACAAGATGCAGGTGACAGCATCACAGATCCGGCAGGATCTGAACAATTTCGGCGGCTTCGGCCAGCAGGGCTACGGCTACAACGTACAGCATCTGCATACGGAAATTGGAAAGATTCTGGGATTGGACCGTACCTACAATATGATCATTCTCGGTGCAGGTAACTTGGGACAGGCGCTGGCAAATTATTCTAAATTTGCCCGCTGGGGATTTAAGGTGATTGGAATTTTTGATGTGGACCCGGAACTTGACGGGACCATGGTGCGGGATATTCCGATCCGTATGGTGAGTGAGCTTCCTCGGTATCTGAAAGAAAATGATGTGCAGATCGCAGCTCTGACGCTGCCCAGAAACCAGGCGAAAGCCATGGCGGAGCTGGTGACAGCCAACGGCGTGAAGGCGATCTGGAATTTTGCTCATACGGATCTGAAGCTTCCGGAGGATGTGATCGTGGAGAGTGTTCATCTTTCTGACAGTCTCATGCAGCTTTCCTACAACATGAGCAATTATAAAGACAAGACCCAGAAAAAGAGCAGGACAAAAGAAAAGTAAAGAAAACGACGCGGTAAGACCCTGTTTTAGCGCGTCCTTTTCGTGTCTAAAAAGGGGGTTTTTCATGGAATATCTGGTATCGGCAGAGGAAATGCGCCGGGCGGATCACTGTGTGATCGAGGAGTATGGAGTTCCCTCCTTGGTCCTGATGGAGCGGGCGGCCTTAGCCTCTGTGGAGCTTATGGAGCGGGAAGGTTTTGACCTTTCCCGGGTGCTTGTGGTTTCCGGAAGCGGGAACAACGGCGGCGACGGCTTTGCGATGGCAAGGATTCTTTATCTGAAAGGCATTGAGGCGGAGCTCTGGTTTGTCGGAAATCCGGACCACCTCTCAAAGGAGGCAGCCCTCCAGAAGAAAATCTGCGAAAATTATGGCATGAAATTTGTGCGAAATCTTCCCGCCGGTGAATATACTACTATTGTGGATGCCGTTTTCGGCTCCGGCCTCTCCCGGGAAGTGAAAGGAAGCTACCGGGAGGTCATCGAGAGCATCAACCGCCATCCGGCGAAGGTTTTTGCTGTGGATATCCCTTCGGGGATTTCCTCCGATGACGGTAGCGTCCAGGGAACAGCCGTCCGGGCGGCTGTGACCGGAGCTCTGGCTTTCCGGAAGCTGGGCCATGTGCTTTATCCGGGGACAGAGTATGCCGGGCGGACGTTTCTTCTGGATATCGGCATCACAAAAGAAGGCTTCAAGGGGCAGTTTCCCAGGGTACAGGCTCCGGACCGTGGGATTTTTTCTCTGCTTCCCACAAGGAAAGCCTTCGGAAACAAAGGAACCTTCGGAAAAGCCTGTCTCATGGCGGGCAGCCGGAATATGGCGGGAGCCGCCTATCTTTCCGGAAAAGCGGCAGCCATCACGGGAACTGGCCTGGTCCGGGTCGTGACGGAAGGCTGCAACCGGGAGATTCTGCAGACACTTTTTCCGGAGGCGGTTCTGACCACGGAGGAAATGCTCTCCGAAGAAACGCTGGTAAATGCGCTCTCTTGGGCGGATGCCGCAGGGATTGGTCCCGGCCTTTCTACCGGAGAAGCTGCGGAAAAAGAGCTCGCCTGTGTGCTAACACAGGCCAAAATCCCGCTGGTGCTGGATGCGGATGCCCTGAATATTTTATCAAAGCATCCGGACTGGTTGAAAAAAGGCGATACGCCGAAAATCCTGACGCCCCATATGGGTGAGATGGTGCGGCTCTCCGGTCATTCCATGGAGGAATTGAAGCAGAAGCCTCTGGAACTGGCGGCGGCCTACGCGAAGGAACACGAGGTAATTCTGGTCTTAAAGGATGCCAGAACTGTGGTGACAGACGGGGAACGCATCGTTCTCAACACTACGGGAAATAATGGGATGGCCACCGGAGGCTCGGGAGATGTGCTGACAGGTATCATCACCGGTCTTCTGGCTCAGGGAATGGCCCCCTTTGAGGCGGCAGTTTCAGGCGTTTATCTCCACGGCCTGGCAGGGGACCGGGCAGCGGAAAATACAGGGGTACGGGGGATGCTTTCCACAGATCTCTTGAAAGAACTCCCCGGGGTACTGAAAGAAGGATAACAATGAATCAAATAGAAGCAATGCGTATCTATGCGGCCATCGATATGGACGCATGCAGAAAAAATATCGACGCCATGCTGGCAAAGCTCCGGCCGGAGACAAAGATGACTCTGGTCATCAAGACCGACGCTTACGGCCACGGAGCTCTTCCCGTCGCGAGACTGGGAGAGACGCTCGACCGGGTCTGGGGCTATGCGGTGGCTACGTCCCAGGAAGCCTTTTCTCTTCGGAGAAACGGGATCAAAAAGCCCATTCTGATCCTTGGCTACACCTTTGAGGGAGATTATCCCGAGATGGTGGCTCAGGAGATCCGTCCCGTGGTTTTCCGCTATGAGACCGCTGAAATCTTTTCCAGAGCGGCGAAGGAAGCCGGGAAGACCGTACATATTCATATTGGCCTGGATACGGGCATGCACCGGATCGGTTTTCCGGATACGGCGGAGAGCATCAAAGAAATCCAGAAGATTCAGCAGTTGGAAAACGTGGAGCTGGAGGGAATCTTTACCCATTTTGCCAGAGCCGACGAGGCGGATAAGACCTATGCGAGGGCCCAACTGCTCCGTTTCGTGAGCTTTGTGACAAAGCTGGAAAGAGCAGGCATCACCTTTAAGCTGCGCCATGCGGCCAACAGCGCCAGCATTATGGAGTTTCCGGAAGCCCAGATCGACATGGTCCGGGCAGGCATCACGATCTACGGCATTTACCCTTCCAGAGAGGTGAAGCCGGAAAATCTGCCGCTGGAGCCCATGATGACGCTCAAAAGCCGGATCGTTTTTATCAAGGAGATTCAGTCGGGAGACGCTGTGAGCTATGGCGGCACCTTCGTGGCGGAGAAGCCCATGAAGATCGCTACGATTTCAGCCGGGTACGGGGACGGTTATCCCCGGAGTCTTTCCAACAAGGGCTACATTCTGATTCACGGGAAAAAAGCTCCGATCCTGGGCCGCATCTGCATGGATCAGTTTATGGTGGATGTGACGGAGATTCCGGAAGCGAAAGAGCTGGAGGAAGTCACGCTCATGGGAAGAGATGGGGAGGAAGTACTTTCCGTCGATACCATTTCAGAGCAGGCAGGCAGATTCCCCTATGAATTTGTCTGTGATATCGGGAAACGGGTTCCCCGGGTCTATTACCGGGACGGAAAACCCGTGGAGATCGTGGATGACCTGAGAAAATAGGAGTCCAAAAGCCAAAAGGATACAAAAGCGCATAAACCGCAGGGATTATGGAAATACTGGTCATTATCAAATCAGGAAGCGGAGTGTGAAATGCGTGGTTATTCGAAGAGGCGATGTTTTTTATGCGGATTTAAGACCGGTGGTTGGTTCCGAACAGGGGGGCATCCGGCCGGTGCTCATCATTCAGAACGATATCGGGAACCGTCATAGCCCTACGGTGATCTGTGCGGCCATCACTTCCCGCATGAACAAGGCGAAGCTGCCGACTCATGTGGAGATTGACGCCAGAAAATGTGAGATCGTTAAGGACTCAGTGATTCTTCTGGAGCAGCTGAGGACCATCGATAAAACCCGCCTGCGGGATCGGGTCTGCCATCTGGACGAAAGCGTGCTGAGAAGAGTGGACCACGCCCTTATGGTAAGTCTGGAACTGCCTACATAAACAGGATTCTTGACGAATGGGCGGGAAGATGATATATATTATTAAAGAGACATATGAAGAAAAAGTAAAAGGAGTAGAAATTTCATGTCAGGACATTCAAAATTTGCCAATATTAAGCACAAAAAAGAGAAAAACGATGCAGCAAAGGGAAAAATTTTCACCATCATCGGCCGTGAGATCGCAGTCGCAGTAAAAGAGGGCGGCCCGGATCCGGAGAACAACAGCAAGCTTCGCGACTGTATCGCAAAAGCAAAAGCCAACAACATGCCGAACGATACCATCGACCGCGGTATCAAGAAGGCAGCAGGCGATGCCAATGCAGTCAACTACGAGCACGTTACCTATGAAGGTTACGGACCCAGCGGAATTGCTATCATCGTTGAGGCACTGACTGACAATAAAAACCGTACCGCAGCAAACGTAAGAAGCGCATTCACCAAAGGAAACGGAAGCATCGGTACTCCGGGCTGCGTATCCTACAGCTTCGATGAGAAGGGACAGATCATCATCGACAAGGAAGAGTGCGATATGGATGCTGACGATCTCATGATGCTGGCTCTGGACGCAGGCGCAGAGGACTTCTCCGAGGAGGAGGACAGCTACGAGATCCTCACCGCTCCGGATGATTTCAGCGCAGTCCGCGAGACCCTGGAAAAAGAGGGCGTTCCGATGGCTGAGGCCGAGGTCCGCATGATCCCCCAGAATTATGTGACCCTGACCGACGAAACCGCTATTAAGAACCTTCAGAGAACACTGGATCTTCTGGATGAGGACGACGACGTACAGAACGTATTCCACAACTGGGATGAGTAAAGAACCGGATACAAAGGGAGAAAGATTATGAGCTTTTATACGACCGCGATTGAGGGCCTTCCTGGCATGCTCCTGGATGTGGAGGACCCCATCGGAAATTTTAAAAGAAAGCGTTATCCGACAGCTTTTGAAGCTTATTATGAGCAGCACCTCGGTACTCTCGAGGCGCTGGAGAACGGATATCAGCAGGTGATCGACAAAGAGCAGTATCTCACCAATATGGCGGAGGCTGTAGCTGCCGGGGCGGAGGAAGCTCTGATGCGTGAGAAAAAGAAAAGCAAGCGTGCCAATCTTCTCGTGGATTACAATCTTTCCCTGGTGGTATACCTTTATCCGGCAGTCCTGAAATATGAGGGAGAATCCGGAAAGCTTTTTTCCGAGAAACTCTGCGTTGCTTGGAAGCAGCATTTCCCGGATACCAACGTATCCCCGGCTACCTTTGAGCAGATCAATGGCGGTTTCAAACGGAAATTCTGCTACATTACGACGGCGGCCTGCACGACGCTTGGAAAACCGGACGACTGCTACGAGTTGAACTGCTTCCGGAATTACCGCGATACTTATCTTCTGACCACAGACGAGGGCGAGGCCATCGTACAGGAATATTACGATATCGCGCCCACGATTGTGAAACATATCAACCGGGCAGAAAATTCCAGAGAGATCTACGCGTCCATCTGGGAAGAATATCTGTCCCCCTGTCTTCATCTCATCGAGGAAGACAGAAAAGAAGACTGCCAGGTGCTCTACACCAAAATGGTACGGAACCTGGAAAAGGAATACTTTTACAAAAATTAAGAGCTGTCCGCTTTCCTGAAAAAGGAGGCGGGCAGTTTTTCTGTCCTGTCTAAAATTTTCATTTCCGGAAATACTCTTAAAAAATGGCAGCGATGCTGGAAATGAGGTAGAAAAATGGCAGAAGAAAAGCGAAAAGAAAAAACGGAGAATGAGCGGGAAAATTTGAAGGAATTTGGCGAGGTGAAGATGGAAGACCGGATTCATCTGATCTCTGTCATCGGCGAGATCGAGGGACACGAGTGCCTTTCCGCCAACACCAAAACCACGAAATATGAACATGTGCTTCCGCAGCTGGCGGCCATCGAGGACAGCGACGAGATCAAAGGCGTGCTGGTGCTTTTAAATACCGTGGGCGGGGATGTGGAGGCGGGACTGGCTATCGCAGAGATGCTGGCCTCCTTAAGTAAGCCTACGGTTTCCCTGGTGCTGGGAGGCAGCCATTCCATCGGTGTTCCCATCGCAGTCTCCACGGATTATTCCTTTATTGTGGCCACCGGGACTATGGTGATTCATCCCGTGCGGATGAACGGCACCGTTATCGGGGCGCCCCAGACCTACGATTATTTCAAACAGATGCAGGATCGGATCCTTGGCTTTATCGCGGATCACTGCAAGGCAAAAAGAGAACGGCTTGAGGAGCTCATGCTTGATACGGGCATGCTTACCAAAGATCTCGGCACGATTCTTGTGGGGCATCAGGCCGTGGAAGAGGGAATCATCGACGAAGTGGGAGGCATCCGGGACGCCGTTGCAAGACTTCGGAAAATGATTTGTACATCTTGACAAAATATGTTATACTAGATCTATATGCCTGCCGGTTTCTCTGAAACCGGCGGCGATCTGCTGGGAGAGAAAAAGTCAAGGAGGAACGGTTATGTCATTGCTTCAGGCAATTTTTTTAGGAATCGTACAGGGAGTTACCGAGTTTCTTCCTGTCAGCAGTTCCGGCCATCTGGCCATATTTCAGAATATTTTCGATATGAAGACGGACGGCGGACTGCTGTTTGACGTCTGCCTGCATATTGGTACGCTGGCGGCGGTCTTTATCGTTTACTGGAAAGATATTTTCAAGATGATACGGGAGTTCTTTCGCATGTGCGGGGATATCATCAGAAACGTCAAGATTTTTTACCGGAACCGGCGCTATGACGAAGCTCTCCGCTATCATCGGATCATACATAACAACTACCGCAAATTTGTTCTGCTGGTACTGGTATCCACAATTCCCACGGGTATCATTGGCGTGATGGGAAAGGATCTCATCAGCTTTGCCTCCACAACCCTCATTGTCCCCGGTGTCTGCCTGCTTCTGACAGGTCTTCTGCTTCTGGTGGCAGACCATTGTAAGGATGGAAAAAAGATCCCGAAGGATATCAGCTACAGCAACGGTTTTCTCATCGGTATTGCTCAGGGACTGGCTACCCTGCCGGGACTTTCCCGTTCCGGTACCACCATTGCCGCCTGCCTTTTAAGCGGCTTTGACCGGAGATTTGCAGTAAAGTATTCCTTTATCATGTCCATTCCGGCAGTTCTTGGCGCAGCCGTTCTGGAGCTTAAGGATATCGGTTCCGAGACGATCTCCGGCGGCCTGGTGACAAACTGTGTCGTGGGCGCTATTGTGTCAGGCGTGGTTGGTTACATCTGCATCCGCACGATGCTGGTGGTTGTGAGAAAGAAGAACTTCAAGGGCTTTTCCATTTACTGTTTCGCAGCGGGTCTCGTTGCGATCATCGCTCATTTTATTGTATAAAAGTAAGAGGAGATATTCATGGCAGCAAAGAAAGAGACAGAAACACAGAAAACCACCGGGAGAAAGCAGACGGCTTCCAAGAGGCCGTCTGCTTCTTCGGCGAAGAAAACATCTTCCGCTCCCAGGGGAAATGGAAAGGGACAGCAGAAAAAGAAGGAGAGTGTCTTCGGCTTTCCTTTTGCACAGGAGGTGATCCTCTGGGGGACGCTGGCCCTCTCTGTGATCCTCTTTATCAGCAATTTCGGAATCGGCGGCTTCGTAGGTGATGCCATCAGCCGGTTCTTTTTCGGCGTGTTCGGTTTTATGGCTTATCTGCTGCCACTGATCCTGTTTTTCATGGTGGCTTTTCTTATAAGCAACAGGAACAATCCTCTGGCCTGGATGAAGGCAGCAGCGGTGATTCTTCTGGTGATTTGCGTCTGCACGGTGGTGGAACTGGCTTTAAATTCCTATCAGGCAGACAGGGATTTCCTGGATTTCTATAAAGTCAGTGCAGTAAACAGGAGCGGCGGCGGCCTGGCTGGCGGCGTGCTCTGTACCCTCGTCTGCCCGGCTTTCGGCGTGGCAGGAGCTTATGTGCTGGTGGTAGTCCTCATGATCCTCTGCATGGTGCTGATTACCGAGCGGTCTTTCTTTGAGGATTTTCGTAAGACAGGCAAAAAAGTATACAAAAACGTGTATGAAAATACACGGGAAGATGCGGCCATCCGCCGGGAACGGGCGGCGATCCGTGAGGAAAAGCGCCGGATCATCCGTGAAGAACAGCGGAAAATGCAGCGGGAACAGCTGGAAAAAGAGAAGGATCAGCTGAAAACTCTGCCGGAGACCCTGCGGAGAAATCAGAAAGTCAGCGGCGTAAACCTGAATGGCCTTGTTCCCCGTTCCATGCCGCTGGAGGAAGTGCATGAGATCGTGCCTCCGGTGCCGAAAACACGGCCTGAGGTGGAAGAACTGAATCTCAAGGTCATGGATCAGGCCATCGGCGGCAAAAGCTTCCAGGTGCCTCCGAGAGAGCGGATTCCGAAGGCCAGCCCGAAGCTTCCCTTTGTAGATCGGAAGTTCCCGGAACCGGAGATTCAGGAAGTGGAGGAGGAAGTGACTCCTGTTTCCATTCACGAACAGCGGCCGAGCTCCTTTGAGGAACAGCTACGGATCAACGGCGAGTTGGTTTCCGCAGCGAGAAATCAGGCGGAAGAGCAGGCACAGGAGCCGGAGGATGGCGGAGAATTTATGGAAGCAACTGATGAGCTTTACCAGCCCTTAAGACAGCCGGTCTTCTTACAGCGGGCCGATGAAGCTGAAGATGCCGATCCGGAAGAGATTTTCCGTGAGCGCTGGGGGACACCGGAAGACCCGACAGCCGATGGACTGGAGTTCCACAGAGAGTTTCAGGAGGCAGAGGAGATTCCGCCCTTTGGAGAGGAAGAGACGGAGGTACCGGAAAGTTGTGAGGATGCCAGTATGGAAGAGGTTCCTCATGAGGAAAATCCGGAGGTTTATGAGGAGCCGGAAAACGACATGGATGCTGATGAAGAGTCAGAAGACCCCGAAGACCCCGAGCCTTTCCGTGATTCAGGCGATATGGAGGAGATCATAGCGCCTTCCACGCGATCCTCCGATAGCATTTTCCGTGAGGATAACTCCCTGCGGCCCACATCAGCAGGCACTGTCTTCCAGGATGCACCGCCTGCTCCCGGTGAAAAACAATTCCGCAACCCGAAATCCAGTCAGGAAGAGCAGCAGAAGAACCAGGAAAACGTGGCAAAAGAGATCGAAGCCTCCAATCAGGTCATAAAGAAGGAATATGTCTTCCCGCCGCTGGATCTCTTAAGCAAACCCAAGAGCAATCCGGCAGTAGGACGGGATCAGGAGCTTCGGGAGACGGCAGCCAAGCTGCAGCAGACGCTTCACAACTTCGGCGTGGGCGTCCGTGTCACCAACGTAAGCTGCGGCCCCTCTGTCACCCGGTATGAGCTGACCCCGGATCAGGGCGTGAAGGTCAGCCGGATTGTCAATCTTTCTGATGACATCAAGCTGAATCTGGCGGCGGCCGATATCCGTATTGAGGCACCGATTCCCGGAAAAGCGGCTGTCGGTATCGAGGTGCCGAACAAGACCAACAGCCCGGTGCCCCTGCGTGAGCTTCTGGAAACGAAGGAATTTAAGGAGCATCCCTCCAGTCTGGCCTTTGCAGCCGGAAAAGATATCGCAGGCAAGCCTGTGGTAGCCGATATTGCCCGGATGCCTCACCTTCTGATTGCAGGCGCGACCGGTTCCGGTAAATCTGTCTGCATCAACACGATCATCATGAGTCTTCTTTACAAGGCCAAGCCTGAGGATGTAAAGCTCATTATGATCGACCCGAAAGTTGTGGAACTCAGCGTTTATAATGGCATTCCTCATCTTCTGATCCCCGTTGTGACGGATCCCAAAAAGGCTTCCGGAGCCTTAAACTGGGCTGTGGCGGAGATGACCGGCCGATACCAGAAGTTCGCGGAATATAACGTCCGTGACCTGAAGGGTTATAATAAGAAAGTGGAAGCCATCAAGGATATTCCGGACAAAGACAAACCAGAAAAAATGCCGCAGATCGTCATTATCGTGGACGAGCTGGCGGACCTGATGATGGTAGCACCCGGAGAGGTGGAGGATGCGATCTGCCGTCTGGCCCAGCTGGCCCGGGCAGCGGGCATCCATCTGATCATCGCCACCCAGAGGCCTTCCGTCAACGTTATCACCGGTCTCATCAAGGCAAATATGCCTTCCCGAATCGCTTTTTCCGTCTCTTCCGGTGTGGATTCCCGGACGATCATCGATATGGTTGGAGCGGAGAAACTTCTCGGAAAAGGAGATATGCTGTTCTATCCCCAGGGCTACCAGAAACCGGCCCGGGTGCAGGGTGCTTTTGTCTCCGATACGGAAGTCAGCGATGTGGTAGAGTTTCTCACCAGTGAAAACGGTGTCTCCCAGGGAAGCGCCGATATCGAGAGCAAGATCACCCAGGCCCAGAGTATGGGCTGCGGGGACAGCTCCGGTGAGAGCGAGATCGACGAGTACTTCGAGAAAGCAGGCCGCTTCATTATCGAGAAGGACAAGGCTTCCATCGGTATGCTGCAGCGTCTCCTGAAAATCGGCTTCAACAGGGCCGCCCGGATCATGGACCAGTTGGCGGATGCCGGCGTCGTCGGTCCCGAGGAAGGCACGAAACCCCGGAAGATCCTGATGTCTATGGAAGAATTTGAAGATTATATCGATAACTATGTATGATTAATTGTACATTTTTGTTGATTAAAGTATTGATATTTTTATGGCATTGCTTTATACTTGTTGGGAGCGTAAAAAGTGCGCTATATGAAAGACAGTAGGATGCGTATATGCAAGTACAATGAGGTATGTACTGGCATATGCGTGTCACACAGGCCTTTTATCATAGAGAGGGACCTTTTATGGTTTCCCCTACCATTCTGTGCGGAGCTCTCTTCCGAGTCCCGTGCAAAATAAGAAGAGGAGGAGCATTATGTACAAGATCAGAAAAGCGGAAAAGCTTACAAGCAACATTTACTCCATGGTTGTAGAAGCTCCGCGTGTTGCCGAGCACTGCCTGCCCGGACAGTTCATCATCGCAAAGATGGATGAGGAAGGTGAGAGAATCCCCCTGACCATCTGTGACTATGACAGAGAAGAAGGAACCATCACCATCGTATTTCAGCCCATCGGAGCTTCCACAGAGAAGTTTGCAACTCTGAAAACCGGTGATGCTTTTGAAGATTTTGTAGGTCCTCTGGGACGTCCGTCTGAGCTCTGCACGGATGATCTTGAGGAAGTGAAGAAGCTGAAACTTCTGTTTGTTGCCGGCGGCGTAGGTACCGCACCGGTATATCCCCAGGTAAAATGGCTTCACGAGCACGGAATTGATGCAGATGTGATCGTTGGTGCAAAGACCAAAGACCTGATCATTCTGGAGAAAGAAATGGAGGCAGTTGCCGGAAACCTCTATATCACCACCGATGACGGTTCTTACGGAAGAAGCGGACTGGTAACCAAGGTGATCGAGGATCTGGTAGCAGAGGGCAAACAGTACGACCGCTGCATCGCCATCGGACCGATGATCATGATGAAATTTGCCTGTCTGACCACCAAGAAACTGAACATCCCCACCATTGTCAGCATGAACCCGATCATGGTAGACGGTACCGGTATGTGCGGCGCCTGTCGTGTTGCCGTAGGCGATGAGATCAAATTTGCCTGCGTAGACGGACCGGAGTTTGACGGTCATCTGATCGACTTTAACGTTGCCATGAAGAGACAGGCCATGTACAAGACAGAGGAAGGCCAGGCCCTTCTGAAACTGCGTGAGGGCGATACCCATCACGGTGGATGTGGAAATTGCGGAGGTGACAAATAATGGCAGACGTATTAAAGAAGGTTCCTGTAAGAGAGCAGGCTCCGAAGGTTAGAGCAACAAATTTTGACGAAGTATGTCTTGGTTATAATAAAGAAGAAGCAATGGAAGAGGCCAGCCGCTGCCTGGGCTGTAAAAAGGCAAAATGTGTAGAGGGCTGCCCGGTAAGCATTCATATCCCGGATTTCATCCATCAGGTAAAAGAGGGAAATATCGAGGAAGCTTACCGCATCATCTCCGAGTCCAGCGCACTTCCCGCTATCTGCGGCCGTGTCTGCCCCCAGGAGAGCCAGTGTGAGGGTAAATGTATCCGCGGTATCAAAGGAGAGGCTGTTTCCATCGGTAAACTGGAGCGTTTCGTAGCTGACTGGGCCCGCGAGAACGGTATCAAACCGACTGCTCCGGCTGAGAAAAACGGCAAGAAGGTAGCCGTCATCGGTTCTGGTCCTTCCGGACTGACCTGTGCCGGCGATCTGGCAAAAATGGGTTACGATGTAACCATCTTCGAGGCTCTTCACAAAGCCGGCGGCGTTCTGGTTTATGGTATTCCGGAGTTCCGTCTTCCGAAGAGCGCTGTTGTAGAGAAAGAGGTTGAGAACGTAAAGGCTCTCGGTGTTAAGATCGAGACCAACGTTATCATCGGTAAATCCACCACCATCGACGAGCTGATGGACAAAGAAGGCTTTGAAGCTGTCTTCATCGGTTCCGGTGCTGGTCTTCCGATGTTCATGGGAATCCCGGGTGAGAACGCCAACGGCGTATTCTCTGCCAACGAGTTCCTGACCAGAAACAACCTGATGAAAGCTTTCCGTGATGATTACGATACACCAATCGCACACGGCAAGAAAGTTGCAGTTGTTGGCGGCGGAAACGTAGCTATGGATGCTGCAAGAACCGCTCTTCGTCTCGGCGCTGAGGTACATATCATTTACCGTCGTAGCGAAGCTGAGCTGCCTGCCCGTGCAGAGGAAGTTCATCACGCAAAAGAAGAGGGTATCATTTTTGACCTTCTGACCAACCCGAAGGAGATTCTCGTCGACGAGAACGACTGGGTAAAAGGTATCCGTCTGGTGAAGATGGAGCTTGGCGAGCCGGATGCATCCGGAAGAAGACGTCCGGTAGAGATTCCGGGATCTGAGTACGAGATCGATGTAGATACCGTTATCATGTCCCTTGGTACTTCTCCGAACCCGCTGATTTCTTCCACCACCATCGGTCTGGATACAAACAAGAGAAAATGTATCATCGCTGATGAGGAGACTGGTAAGACCAGTAAAGAGGGTGTATATGCCGGTGGAGATGCCGTAACAGGCGCAGCTACTGTTATCCTTGCAATGGGTGCAGGTAAAGCCGCTGCCAAAAGTATCGACGAGTTCCTGAAGAACAAATAATAAAAACAAGGTTCTGTAAAAGGCAGGGTATATGGCGGTTGCGCTGTGTACCCTGTTTTTGCAGTCAGAAAGGAGTGTTTTTTATGGTAACGCATATCGTTATGTGGAATTTTGACGCTTCCCTTACAGAAGAGACGAAGAAACAGGCTGCAGCTGAGATGAAAGAGAAGCTGGAAGCCTTAAAAGAGATCGTTCCCGGCGTTCTCTCCGTAAAAGTCATCACAGAGCCCCTGGTCTCCAGCACCAGAGACATCGCCCTTATCGGTGAATACGAGGACGAAGCCGCCTTAAAAACCTACGCCAGCCATCCGGAGCATGTGAAAGTTGTGGAGACGATTATCAAAAAGTACTGTACCGACCGTACGGCTTTTGATTTCTGAAAAAGGAACCCGTATCTATGAAAATAACTGTCCTCTGCGTGGGAAAGATCAAAGAAAAATTTTTCGCGGATGCGATCAAAGAATACAGCAAACGGTTGAGCCGCTACTGCAAACTGGAAATCGTGGAAGTGGCGGATGAGAAGACGCCGGACGGCGCCTCCGACCTGGTAGTAAGCCAGATCAAAGACAAAGAAGCGGAGCGCATGGAAAAATACCTCCCTGATTCCTCCTACGTCATCGCTCTGGCCATCGAAGGAAAGAAGCTCACCAGCGAAAAGCTGGCCGAAAAAATCGATACGCTTGGAATCACCGGAACCAGCCATTTGGTTTTCCTGATCGGCGGTTCCTTAGGTATGAGCGACCGTCTCCTCAAACGGGCCGATTACCTCTTAAGCTTCTCCGATATGACCTTCCCCCACCAGCTCATGCGTGTGATCCTTCTGGAACAGATCTACCGAAGCTACCGGATCATCCACGGAGAACCCTATCATAAATAGAAAAACAAAAGGCGCCTTCCGGCGCCTTTTAAAATGTATAGGGGTTACGATATAGTTTAATACTGATAGATACATTAATAATAAAAATATTATTAATAGCTTTTGCCTCTTTCATATACTCATCGAATGACATGGTTTTCTGGGACTTATTTTTTTGAGGCTGATTCATCAAATTCAGTATAAGTTTTATTTTTTCATTGAGTTCATACATGGTTTTTTGTAAGGCAAATTCGTCTAACATATCAGCAAAGCCAAGTACTTTGGGTATTTCTTTTATAGATACAAAGGAAAATGCAGATTCAGAGTACACCCAAAGTCGGTAGCGAAGATGAAGAAGAAAATCAGAGAATTGACGGACAGGAAGAGAGGAATTAGTAACGCGGTACGCGAGAAGAATTATCAAGATTATGTGCGAGGATGGGTAAATTACTTTAGGCTTGCAGATATGAAAGGACTTCTTAGGACAACAGATGAATGGGTAAGACGACGAATGAGAGCGGTCTATTGGAAACAATGGAAGAAAATCAAAACGAAATACCGAATGTTGAAGGCACAGGGTATGGAACATTGGAAGGCAAAGGAACTAGCCAATAGTAGAAAAGGTTACTGGAGAATGGCAAAAGTGCTGAATCAAATCTTTTCAAATAAAATAATAGTCAAGCTGGGATATACATCCATGCTTGACTATTATCTGAGAGTTTGTGAAAACTAAAGAACCGCCGTGTACCGAACGGTACGCACGGTGGTGTGAGAGGAGGCTAATCAACTAATGATTAGCCTTCCACTCGATTGCAATAATTATAATTAGTGGAAGAAACTCCAATACCCCATAAAGAAGATCACGAGCACAATCACCGGAAGAATATAGCTCACATAGAATCTTGCCCATTTGGGGAATTTTAGGCCTTCTCCGGTGTTGGCTTCTTTCATGAAATTCTTGAAGCCCCAGCCGTACTTGCTGGTGCAGAAGAGAAGGTAAACGAGGCTTCCTAAGGGGAGCAGGTTGTTGCTGACGAGGAAATCCTCGAAATCCAGCACAGAACCACCGGGGAGTTTGAGGCCGCTCAACACATTGAAGCCCAGTACGCAGGGCATGGAAAGCACAATGATGGCGATGAGGTTTACCACAACGGCCTTCGTCCGGCTGCAGCCTGTGAGATCCATGGCGAAGGAGAGGATATTTTCAAACACCGCGATGATCGTGGAAAAAGCGGCGAAGGACATGAAGAGGAAGAAGAGACTTCCCCAGAGCCGACCGCCGTTCATGGTGTTGAATACGTTGGGCAGGGTGATAAAGATCAGGTTGGGACCGCTGTCCGGCTGGATGTCGTAGGCGAAGCAGGCCGGGAAAATGATAAGTCCTGCCATCAGGGCTACGAAGGTATCCAGGACGGCGATGCTTAAGGCTTCGCCGGTGAGGGAACGCTCTTTGCCGATATAGCTTCCGAAGATCGCCAGAGCGCCGATACCGAGGCTTAAGGTGAAGAAAGACTGGCCCATAGCTGCGTAGACTGCCTCCCAGAGGCCGCCGCTTCCTTCCGTCAGCTTTTTGAAATCCGGGAACAGGTAAAATTTGATGCCGTCCTCGCCGCCTTTTAAGAGGAGGGAACGGACAGCCAGGACAATCATCAGTCCCAGCAGGCAGACCATCATGACTTTCGTGATCTTTTCCACGCCCTTCTGAAGACCGAGGGAACAGATGCCAAAGCAGATCACAACCGTGAGAATCATAAAGAAGGTCATGAGTCCGGGCTGGCTCATGAGAGTTCCGAAACTCTCGGAAACTTCCGCAGAGGTCAGGCCGTCGAACTGTCCCAGAGCGGTCTTGAAGAAATAGAGGACCATCCAGCCGCCGATGGTGGTGTAGAACATCATCAGCAGATAGTTTCCGGCCATAGCTCCATATTTATAGAGGTGCCATTTGGTTCCTTTGGGCTCCAGGACGTCAAAGGAGAGGGCTGCGCTTTTTCGGCTGGCTCTTCCAACGGAAAACTCCATAACCATAATGGGAAGTCCCAGGATTACGAGGAAAAACAGGTATAAAATGACAAAAGCGGCTCCGCCATATTTTCCGGTAATATAGGGGAAGCGCCAGACGTTTCCGAGGCCGATAGCACAGCCGGCGGAAATCAGGATAAATCCCAAGCGGGACGAAAATTTTTCTCTTTCCATAAATAAAAACTCCAGTCTGTAGTTATTTTTTCTTTTTTAACCGTTCAAAAAGAGACTGTATCTCTTCTTTTCGTTCTGCTGTCTCAGTTGGTCTTAGGACGGCAATTCCATTTTCATAATCAAAAAGATCTCCATCCTTTGGCTGCTCCGGAAAAGCGGAGAGGGGGATGTTCTGCATAATCCTTCCTTCCATTTCACAGACAGCAAAGTTTTCTTCGATCCGGTCTACAGTTCCTTTCATAGAAATGCTCCTTTCATTATTGCGGAGGATTGCATCTGCTGCAGGGAGTAAGTCCCCGGGCTTTTGCTTCGGAGAGCGTGACCTCGATATCTGATTTTTTCAGATACTGACAGCCTGCAGAGTGGTATTTTTCTCCAGTTTTGGTAATGTGAACGGTGACATCACTGCTGGAAGCCGAGTTATCCTGGCTGTACTGACCGTCGTCGCTGATGACAGCGGTGGAGCTGGAAGAGCTCTGGTTTTCAGAGGAAGAACCGGATGAGCCGCTGCCGAAAGCGGTGCTGAAGGAAATGCTGTTTCCATCGGTGGCTGCGACGATCGTTCCCAGAAGGTCTGTCCGGTAAACTTCGATGTTTCTGGCAGAGAGGGCATCCAGCGTCTCCTGATGAGGATGGCCATAATCATTTCCAGCTCCGCAGCTGATGACCGCGTACCTGGGACTGATGGCATCCAGAAGGGCACTGCTGGAGGAAGTCCGGGAACCGTGGTGGCCTACCTGATAAACATCCGCGCTGAGATCCAGGCCAGTGCCCAGCATGTCAGCTTCCGCATCTGCCTCGGCGTCACCGGTGAAGATGAAACTGGTGTTTCCATAGGTGATCTTGAGGGCGATGGACCAGTCGTTCAGGTTATCGCCATAATCGGAGACGGGACCCAGGATTGTGAAGGAAGCATCGCCCAGAGAGTAGGTCTCGCCCACTTCCGGAACCGTGATGGAAAGCCCTTTCTCATCGATGGCTGTCAGCACATCTTGAAAAGTCCGGGTGTTGGCGGTTACATTGGGGAGCATCACGGTATCGACGGAGACCGCTTCAATGACGGAATCCATGGAACCGATGTGATCCTCATGAGGATGCGTGCCGATCATATAATCCAGATGGGTAAGTCCTGCCTTATTCTGGATGTAATTGAGAATCGGCTCTTTGTCATCGTTTTTTCCGGCGTCGATGAGCATGGCGTGATCCCCGCAGGTGATCAGTGTAGAGTCTGCCTGACCCACATTCAGAAAATGAACCTTCATTCCGTCGTCCGCATAAGAGGTAAGGCCAAAGGCCATAAATAGGACGAAGAAGAAGGCAGAGAGGTGAGTCAGCCAGCGTCTGGTTGTGTTCATAACTTTTCTCCTTTCGTTTTTTGAATCCAGTATACCATAAAGTGTCAGCATTTCCTATAAAAAATCAGATTTTATTTGCTCTGCTGCCCTGATGCAGGTATAATGGAGATCAAGTAGGGAAAGAAAAATGCTTAAGGAGGTAGTCATATGAATCTTGCGGAAATGTTGGAAAAACTGAGAAAAGAAGCACTGGCAGATCCCGGTCTTCGCGAAAGACTTCTGGACACCAGAAAGGAAAAAGCCCCGTTAAGCGCCTTCTGCAGCCTTTGCCGGGAGCTGGGCTATCCGATCTATGAGATGGATCTCATCCAGGAAGGGGAGGAATTTTATGCCTCCATGCGCCGGAGCACTAACGGCGGCGGAGAAAATTCCCCGATGCTGGAAGGAGAGGATGATTTTTATGAACTTTTCTTTGCCAGTATTGCTTTTGAAAATCCCGGGCTTGACAGGTAAAAGGGATAAACTTACAATGAATGAGAGGATTTTCATGTTATGAATTACTATTTTGCGCCGATGGAAGGCATCACAGGCCATATCTACCGCAGAGTCCATGGGGAGTGTTTTCGCTCGCCGGATAAATATTTTACGCCTTTCCTGGTTCCTGGGACGAAAAAGATCTTCCGGAACCGTGAAATCCAGGATATCCTGCCGGAAAATAATCCGGGACTGACGGTAGTTCCCCAGATCCTCACAGGAAAAAGCGAGGACTTTATCCGTGGGGCCAGAGAACTTCAGAGATATGGTTTTCAGGAGATCAATCTGAACTTAGGTTGCCCGTCGGGCACTGTGGTGGCAAAAGGCAAAGGTTCCGGCATGCTTGCTGATCCGGATCAGCTGGAAGCTTTTCTGGATGAAATTTTTTCTGCTCTGGATCTTAAGATCTCCGTCAAGACGAGAATCGGTTTGGAAGAACCTGAGGAGTTTTCAAGACTTCTTACGCTTTTCAACCGTTTTCCGCTGGTGGAGCTCATCGTGCATCCGAGACTCCGGAAAGATTTTTACAAGGGAAAACCGGACCTTGAGGCCTTTGCACTGGCAGTGCGGGAGAGCAAAAATCCCCTCTGTTACAACGGGGATCTCTTTTCAAAAGAAATGGTAAGACAGTTTACGGAGCAGTTTCCGTCTGTGGACAGACTGATGCTGGGCCGGGGGCTGGTGGCAAATCCCGCTCTTTTAAACGAGCTTTATGGAGAGCATGGGCTTTCAAAGGAAAGCTTTCTGCATTTCCATGACCGTCTGGTGGAAGAGTACCGGGGCGTAATGTCCGGTGACAAGGATGTGCTTTTTAAGATGAAGGAACTCTGGTTTTACATGAGTCATCTTTTTACCAGTCCGGAAACTTACATGAAAAAAATCAAAAAGGCCGGTTCCCTTGCCGTGTATGAAGAAATCGTTCACGCCCTTCTTCGCGAGCAGGAGATCGCGCCCAAAACGTTTTATACGTTTTAACGATACCAGGAGGTGAAAAATGAAAAACGGGCATCGCCCCATGAGGCGGCAGAAACGGGAAGTGACCTCCCCGGAGGAGCTTCGCCGGATTCTGGAAAAATGTCAGATTTTAAGGATCGGCGCCATGGATGAGGAAGGTATGTTCGTCGTCCCCGTCAACTATGGTTTTGAGTGGGAGGACGAACTGCTCCTTTATTTCCATTCGGCAAAGGAAGGCCGGAAAGCTGATGCCTTCCGCAAGGATCCAAATGTGGCCTTCGAGCTGGACTGTGGTTACGAGGTAATCACAGGCGACTACGCCTGCAGCTATTCCGCAGCTTATGAGAGCATTATGGGAAACGGAACAGTTACCCTTTTGGAGAC
This sequence comes from Fusicatenibacter faecihominis, assembly GCF_020686945.1. Classification (NCBI taxonomy): domain Bacteria; kingdom Bacillati; phylum Bacillota; class Clostridia; order Lachnospirales; family Lachnospiraceae; genus Fusicatenibacter; species Fusicatenibacter faecihominis. The sequence continues at coordinate 143,654 of NZ_JAJEPR010000004.1, forward strand.
GCCGGAAAAAAAGGAACGGGCGCTGACCCTTCTTATGAAGCATGCGGCTCCCGGAGCAAACCTTGTTTTCCGGCCGGAAATGCTGGAAGCTGCCGCTGTCTATTGCCTCCGGGTATCGTCTCTTACAGGTAAAAGGCGGGAACGGAAACAATAGAAAGGGAATCGTATATGGCAATTTATTTAGTGGATTTTGAAAACATCGGTTACAATGGACTGAAAGGCATCGAGAAGCTTCCCGAGGGAGATCAGGTACATCTTTTCTACAGCAGCAATGCAGACAAGCTGACCTTTGATATTCACCTCTGCATCAACGCTTCCAAAGCGCGGGTCTTCTATTATAAGGTAGAAACCGGAGCAAAAAATGCCCTGGATTTCCAGCTGGCGACTTATCTCGGTTCTCTCACGGCGGCAAATCCTGACGAGAACTACTTCATCGTCAGCAACGACGACGGCTTCCACTATATCATCCAGTTCTGGAAACAGCGCAGCGTAGATATCCAGCAGATCTCCAACCTCCAGTTCCAGAGCATCGAGGAAAATCAGGTTCTGGATCTTCTCCCCGCCTCCTGCAAAGACGACGCGGACGAAGTCATGGCCTGCATCAACGAATTCAAATCCAAACAGGGTATTAACAACGCCCTGGTCAAACAGTTCGGCAACAAAAAAGGCAGCGAGATCTACCGGGCTATCAAAGGGTTGTTGAAGAACTGAATTTTTTAAAAAAAGGAGGGCTGAAATTTCTTCACTTCCCTCAACCGTTTTTCCCCTTCTTTCCTTCCAATCTGATACACCCGTTCCAATTCCTCAGGGTGGCGTTCGACGGCGCCAATGTTGAGAGGAGCTTCGGGGCGGATGACCAGGAGGTTTCCAGAGCGTTCCTGTTCTCTGATGTAGGCGAGGGTCTCGTTGTAGCGCTCGTGGCGGTTCTCGAGGGCATGGATGAGAGCCGGATTTTTCCAGAGAAGGATCCGGAGGAGGGGGAGCAGCTGGTTGGGCTTTTTCACATAGCCTTCGGGCTGGGTGAGGATGACGACGTTCCGGTCATAGCCAATGCTCTCAAAGAAGCGCACCGGAATGGAATCAGCGGTGCCGCCGTCGGAGAGGGAATAGCTATCCAGCTTTACGAAGCGGGAGAGGGCCGGCATGGAGGCGGAAGCCCGCATCCACTGAATATCCTCGGCATCTCCTTTTAGGCAGTTGTGATAAACCGCTTTTCCGGTGTCCGCGTCCGTGCAGACCACATAGAAATTCATGGGATTTTCCGCATAGGTTTTCACATCGAAGGGATCCAGCCGGTCGGGCAGCTCGTGATAACAGAACTGCTCTCCGTAAATATCGCCGGTCTTAAGAAGAGAGCGGAAGCTGACATAGCGGGGATCCTGACAGTAAGCTTTATTGTAGCGGATCACCCGCCCGATCTGCCGTGATTTATAATTACAGCCAAAGACGGCACCAGCGGAGACGCCGATGGCCCCGTCAAAACTCACGCCTGCTTCCATTAACACATCGATCACCCCGGCGGTAAACATTCCCCGCATGGCTCCACCTTCCATAATCAGTCCGATTTTCATCTTCCGTATCCACTCCTTGTCGTTAAAATTTTGTCTTCCATCAGTTTATCCTATCCCTGTTGAAATTTCAACATGACAGATAAATTTCAGAACTTTTGTTTGTCTTATCAAAAAGAATATATACAATTAAGAAAAACCATATATTTTTCTGCAAATTATATGTTATAATCGCCGTAACACTAACGGAATCGCAGACAAAACATTACGAACTTTGAGAGGAGGCATTTTTATGAGGAAACGAAAACACTGGCTGTACGCAATGACTTTTCTGGGCGGCTGCCTGCTTCTGACACCGGGAAGTGGAAGCGTTCTGGCGGGCGAGCAGTTTTCCTACCAGCTCAATGACAATACGGCAGAGGCGAAAGAAACTCCTGTTTCCAGCTCGGCGGCTGCAAATACCGCACTTTCTGAGATGAACCTTATTTTTGATGTGACCTTCCCCATGACGGCAGAGGGAGAGACGGAAGCCAACCCGGAAATGAGGATCGAGACCAGCCTGGATGTCTTTGGAGAGGATGCATGGTGGGAAGGCTCCGTTTATTTGAACGATACCCTTTCTTACTGCTACCTCGTGGATGCGTCCACCGGAAAAGTGATCAAACTTTCCGATCAGGTGACGGCACAGAAGCTGGTGGATATTGACATGTACGAAAAACAGTTCAGCCGCTGGGATCTCATGGAGCTGACCAGTGAGGATTCCTGGCTGGAAGAACTCAAAAAATATAAAGACGGCACGCTCTTTTCCAGGGATGCACTTTTGGATAAGCTCACCATCGGAGAGATGAACAGCCATTATCTCCAGGTAGCTGTCACCGCCTATGATCCCATCGCCGATGTGGGACCGGACCGCTGGGTATTCTGGATGGATTACGAGAGCCGCCATCCGCTGGAAGCCTACCGGGCAGATCTGATTTCTATTGTAGGGCAGACCGGATAACATGCGGCAGTTCTGAACTGCCCCTTTTCTACATATACTGGATAACAAAAGCCCGGAGGGTCGGCTGCCTATGGGACGAAAAGGAAAAAAGCCCTTTGGCCGGGCGCTGACGGACGCGGCAGGGATCCCGCCGGAGCTGGTGTCTTCCCTGCCCCTTCTTTCCATGACCGGTCAGGAAGAGCTGTTCATTGAAAATTTCAAAGGAATTCTCCAGTACACGGATGCTGTTCTTTTACTCCAGACAAAAGCCTGCCTTTTGCGGATCGAAGGACAGCATCTTTTTCTTGTCTATTACACGAAGGATGCGCTGAAGCTTACAGGAACCATCACCAGCATCTGCTTTCTGACCAGCTGACAGGAGGAATTTTTCATGACGGAGAAAATCCAGCGCTTCATCAGGGGCTATGTGAGAATCCGGGTCCGGACAGTTTCCTACGACCGCTTCTTAAACATCTGTGCCCTTCATGGTTTTTACATATGGGATCTCACCCCAAAAGAAAATGCCTACGAACTGAACATTTCCATAAAAGATTTCCGAAAGCTCAGGCCCCTGGCCCGAAAGACGGGAGCCCATATCCGCATTGTTAAAAAGCGCGGCCTTCCATTCTGGCTTTTCCGGAACCGGCACCGGAAAGCATTTGCAGTGGGTTTTCTCGGCGGGTCGACCCTTCTGTTTCTGTTTTCTTTTTTTATCTGGAATATTGAGATCAACGGCAACCGTTCCGCCTCCGCAGAGGTCATTTACCGTTATCTCAAGGAGGAGAAGGCCACCTACGGAACTTTGAAAAATACCATCGACTGTAAGAAGCTTCAGTCCGACCTCCGGAAAAAATTTCCGGATTTTCTCTGGGTTTCCGCCAAAATCAAGGGAACCAGCCTCCTCATCGATGTGAAGGAAAACGATATTGGGGATCTCACCCAGAAAGAGCTGCCGGAGAGCGATCTCATTGCCGGAAGCGGCGGTGTCATCGAAAGTATTGTGACCCGGAAAGGCGTGCCCCAGGTCCAGGTGGGGGATAGGGTGAAAAAAGGAGACCTCCTAGTGTCCTCCGAGATTCCGATTTTCAATGATGAGAAAGAAGTCACCGGCTATCAGTACTGCGGGGCGGATGCGGACATTTTCATCCGGACTGTCTATGAGTATCAGGATGAGTTTCCATTGATTTATGAGGAAAAAGTTTATACCGGCAAAGAAAAGAGCGGGCTTCTTCTTCAGATCGGGAGCCGGCTTTTTTCCTGGAGACCAAAGGAAGGGACCTACAAAACCTTCGATCTGGTGACGGAAGAGCGGCAGTTCGGCTTTTCCAGGTATTTCAAGCTGCCCTTTTTTTATGGCCGGATGCGTATGCGGGAATACCGCCTGGTGAAGAAACGGTACAGCCCGGCGGAGGCCGCTGCCCGGATGCAGGAACAAATGGAAAAAAATATGGAAAAAATTCAGGAAAAAGGGGTTCAAATATTTGAAAATGATGTTAAAATAGAAACGGATGAGAAAAGCTGTTCCGCAAGGGGGCAGTTTACGCTCATTCAGAGAACCGGAAAACGAGTGGAAAGGACGAGAACAGATTCATGAGCATCATTGAAGCGATTACAGAAATTCCGGCAGAGCACGAGAAAAACGTATTCGGTCAGTTTGACCAGCATATAAAAAAGATCGAACGCACCCTGAACGTGACCATGATCCTCCGGGACGGGACGCTCAAGATCATCGGAGATGCGGTCAATGTCTCCAAGGCGAAGGAGATCGTACAGGACCTGGTGAAACTCTCGATGAGAGGAAACACCATTGAGGAGCAGAACATCAATTACGCTCTGGCCCTCACCATGGAAAACACAGACACCGGCTCCATGGTGGAGATTGACAAGGACTGCATCTGCCACACGATCAACGGCAAGGTGATCAAACCCAAGACACTTGGACAGAAAGCCTATGTGGACGCCATCCGGAACAAGATGATCGTCTTCGGCATCGGCCCCGCCGGTACCGGAAAAACCTATCTTGCGATGGCGGTGGCGATTTCGGCCTTCAAAAACGGCGAGGTTGCCAGAATTATCCTCACAAGACCTGCCATTGAGGCGGGAGAAAAACTTGGTTTCCTGCCGGGAGACCTGCAGAGCAAGGTAGACCCGTATCTTCGCCCGCTGTACGATGCCCTCTATCAGATCATGGGGCCGGACAGCTTCGCGAAAAATATGGAGAAAGGTCTCATCGAGGTAGCGCCGCTGGCTTATATGAGAGGCCGTACGCTAGATAACGCCTTCATCATTCTTGACGAGGCCCAGAATACCACGCCCGCCCAGATGAAAATGTTTCTGACCCGTATCGGTTTCGGTTCCAAAGTCATCGTGACTGGCGATTCCACCCAGAAAGATCTGCCCAGCACCCAGAAATCCGGTCTGGAGATCGCAATGAAGGTATTAAAGAATGTGGAAGATATTTCCTTCTGCCACCTTACCAGCAAAGACGTCGTGCGTCACCCGCTGGTGCAGAAGATCGTCAATGCCTATGAGGAGTACGAGAAGAAAACTTCCGCACAGCAAAGGAGGCGCCAATGAGCGTTATTTACGAAGATGAATATGGAAAGGACTGGCCCTTTTCTCCGGAAGAGCTGGCCGGGAAAGTGATCGAGGCGAGCCTGGATCATGAGAATTGTCCCTATGAGGCCCAGGTAAATGTGCTTCTGACGGGAAACGAGGAGATCCACGGGATGAACCGGAATTTCCGGGGAATCGACCGGCCCACAGACGTACTTTCCTTCCCGCTTTTAAACTATGAGACTCCGTCTGATTTTTCCAGAGTGGAAGAGGAGGAAGCCGATTCCTTTGATCCGGAATCCGGCGAACTCATGCTGGGGGATATTGTTCTTTCAGGGGACAAGATCCTGGAGCAGGCAGAGGCTTATGGTCACTCGACGAAACGAGAATTTGCCTTTTTGGTGGCTCACAGTATGCTCCATCTCTGTGGGTACGACCATATGACAGAAGAGGAAGCAAAAGAAATGGAACGGCGGCAGGAGGAAATCCTTCAGAGCCTTTCCATCACAAGATAACAGAGAGGGGATAAAACTATGAACAGATTAAAGACAAGACTTCTTGTAACAGCAGCAGCCATCGCCGTCCTTGGCACTTCCGCCCAGGCAGCAGAGTTGGTTCAGAAAGACGACGCACCTGTGACCCGGACCGATTCTCTGGCCGGTTTAAGCGTGGATTCCTCCAGTGACAGCAGTGAGACTGCTGAAACTGCAGCAGCAGAGGAGAGTAGCACCGAGGCTGAGTCCCTGGCCCCCGATGCTCAGGTACGAAGCAAGCTTACCGGCCGTCTGGTTGATGCTGAAGTGGGAACGAAGCGCCCCATGGCAATCATGCTGAACAACATTTATGATGCCTGCCCCCAGGCCGGTATCGAGGAAGCCGGTATCGTTTACGAGGCTCCTGTAGAAGGCGGACTTACCCGTCTTATGGGAATCTTTGAGGATTACCGCGGCATGGAGAAGATCGGTTCTGTCAGAAGCTGCCGTGACTATTACATTGATTTTGCAAAAGAGTTTGATGCCGTTTACATCCATTATGGCCAGGCCGTTTATGCCATGAACAAGCTGAACGCCGAGGGAACAGATAACATCAGCGGTCTTCAGTATCAGGATCAGGCCGGTGCTGTCAGCGGCTACTGCGGAGAGGACATTTTCTACCGCACCAGCGACCGTCCCGCACCCCATAACGTATACATCAGTGAGGAAGGCATCAAGACAGCCATGGAGCGGAACGGCTACCGCACCGATTATGAGGATGATTTTACAGGACATTATAAATTTGCCGCTGACGATGAGACCATCGTGCCCGATGAGGGAACCGCAACGGTGATCCGCCCGGGTTATTCTGTGAACAAGCCCTGGTTTGAGTACAATGCGGAGGCCGGTTACTACAACCGTTTCCAGTACGGAGAGGCCCAGATCGACCAGAACACCAACGATCAGCTGGCTGTCACCAACATCATTTTCCAGGTATGCCAGTGGCAGAACTATGACGATCACGGCTATCTGAACATCGACACCCAGTCCGGCGGCGATATGTATTACTTCACCAAGGGCGGCTATGAGAAAGGCACCTGGAAGAAGGAAGATCCGGAGAATCCGGACAGCCGTGCCGTTTATTACGATGCCGACGGCAACGAGATCACCCTGAATCAGGGAAGAACCTGGGTATGCATTATCCAGGACAGTTATGAGGATAATATTGTTATCGAATAACGAATAAAAAATGAAACAACGAGGTGTACCGTGGGAAACAAAAGCAAAAATAAAGATTATTTAGTACAGGGTACGATTCTGGTAGCGGCTTCTTTCATTGCCCGTATCATCGGAATGGTATACCGGATTCCGCTGAAAAACATACTGGGTACAGAGGGAATCGGATATTACAGCACAGCCAATGAGCTCTATAATATCATTCTGATGGTTTCGTCCTTCAGCATTCCCCTGGCGGTATCCAGGATGGTTTCGGAACGGCTCCATGCCGGGGAACAGAAGAACGCATACCGGGTTTTCAAGTGTGCCATGCGCTTTGCCATAGCCGTGGGAGCGTCCATGTCCATCGTGACATTTTTATTTGCGGGAGTCATTACCAAATATGCCATGAAGGCAGAGAATGCTTCCTACGCGCTTAGAGTGCTGGCCCCTGCGATTTTCCTTTTTGCCATTACCGGTGTGTTCCGTGGATTTTTCCAGGGACGGAACACCATGGTTCCCACGGCGGCCTCACAGGTCATCGAGCAGGTGGTAAATGCCATTGTCTCTCTGGCAGCTGCCTTTGTCTTTGTGGGTTACGGAACGAAACTTGGTGAGAAAAAAGGAAACGACAGCCTGGGCGCTGCTTACGGCGCTGCAGGCGGAACGCTTGGAACCGTGATCAGCATTGCTGTGGCTCTGATCTTTCTGATCGCGGTCTACATGGCTTACCGCGGCCGGATGAACCGTCAGCTGCGGCGGGATGTGACCACGGAGCAGGAATCCGATCGGGAGATTTATAAAATCCTGATCTGGACCCTCGTGCCCATCGTACTGAGCACTGTCATTTACAACATCGGAACCGTGCTCGATCAGGGCGTTTTCAACGCGATTCTGGCCGGCCAGGGCTATACCGAGAAACAGTATGTGACGATCTGGGGCGTCTACTCCGGAGAGTTCCGCGTGCTGATGAACGTACCGCTGTCTATCGCCTCCTGCCTGGCTCCCTCTGTGGTGCCAAGCCTGGCTGCTGTTATGTCAGACAATGACACGAAGGAAGCTTCCATAAAGGTCCGTGACACGATCCGCTATACGATGATCCTCACGATTCCCTGTGCAGTTGGTTTTCTGGCACTGTCATCCCCGATCATGCAGCTGATCTTCAGCGATTCCACAGAGCTGGCTTCCGGTATCATGCAGACCGGTTCCCTGCTCATCGTGCTTCTCGGCCTTTCCACCCTGACGACAGGTATCCTTCAGGGTCTGGGCCGGATGAAAGAGCCGATGATCCACTCCGCCATCGCTCTGGTGCTTCATCTGATCCTTTTGGCGATTCTGATGACTGTTTTCAAGCTGAATATCTACGGAGTGCTTTATTCCAATATTTTCTTTGGGCTGATCATGTGCATTCTCAATGCCATCTCCATCAAGAAATATCTCCGCTACCGTCAGGAGCTCGTGCGGACCTTTATCATTCCGCTGGTTTCTTCCGGCATTATGGGACTGGCCGCCTATGGCGTTTATAATCTCTGCCATCTGGCTGTGGGAAATGCAATTTCCTGCCTGGCAGCTATTCTCGTGGCCATCGTCGTTTACGGCGTGGTGCTCATTAAACTTCGCGGAATCACAGAGAGAGAACTTTACGCCATTCCCAAGGGCGCAATTCTTGTAGGAGTGCTGAAAAAATGCAGACTGCTGTAAAAAAGAAACCGATCCAGAGAGCTGCCATCCTTCACGATCTCTGCACCGTGGGGAAGGCAGCCATGACAAATATCCTTCCGGTGCTGTCCGTTCTCGGCGTGGAAGCCTGCCCGGTTCCGACCATGGTGCTTTCCACCCACACGGGAGGTTACGGAAAACCTGCCATTTATCCGCTGTCCGGCTTTGCCGGGGATTGCGGAAAGCATCTGAAAAGTCAGGGTTTTTCCTTTGATGCCGTCTTTGTGGGGTATCTGGGAAATGAAAAAAACGTCCGGGAGGCTTATACTTTTCTGGAAGATTTTTCCGGCGGCCCGGTGCTTTTCGACCCGATCATGGCGGATCACGGAAAATTTTATTCCAACTTTGACGAAAGCTATAACGAACTCTTAAAAGGGCTGATTCCGAGATGCACGCTGATGACGCCCAACTATACCGAGAGCTGTCTTCTCACCGGGGAAGCTTACGAGGAGAGCTGCGGCAAAGAGAAATTTCTGCGTATTACAGAAAAGCTGAAAAACCTGAACTGTAAAAACGCAGTCCTTACCAGCATTCCGCTGGAGGATGGCCTTTCTGCCGTAGGGATTCTTGATGGAGACGAGGCGGACTGGTTCACCTATGAGCCCACCGGCCGGGCTTATCCCGGAACAGGAGATCTTTTCTCAGCGGTACTCTTGGGAGCGCTTTTAAAAGGCCTGTCCTTACGGAAAGCGGCTGAGGCGGCCCACCGCTTTGTGGCTCACTGCATTCAGAAAAGTGATGCGGCCGGATATGATACCCGGGAGGGCGTTCTTCTGGAGCCGGAGCTTCTCGAACTGGTAAAAATTGTTTCATAAAAAATCTGAAAAATGACCGATACTGTGAAAAAGGAGTGGATGTCTATGAACAGCCGCCGTTACGGTATCGGTTTTTTTGTGGGAATTTTTCTGCTTTCCCTGCTCTATATTTTCAGTGACCTGCGCTTTCAGAGCGCCGAGGAGGGTGTCCGGGCAGAGGAAGGAATAGTGTATTATCTGGAGGAGGAAGAGGGAAAGGTCAGCATTTATCAGGGAGAAGAGCATACCCTCTATGAGAAAACTTCTATTCCGGTAAAGCAGCTTCCCGCCGGGATTCAGGAAGAAATCCGGGAGGGAAAGAGCCTTTCCGGGGAAGGGGAGCTCTTCAGCTTTCTGGAAAATTACAGCAGTTAATCGAAAAAAGAGTGGATGTTTTCCGTAAAATGGTGTAAGATGAAAACGATATGCTTGACCTAAGGAGGAATAACTGTATGGATTTACGGGAACATCTGAAGGACAAAAAGCGAATTGTCATCAAAATCGGTTCTTCATCTCTGACCCACCCGGAGACCGGAGCGCTGAATCTCACGAAGATGGAAGTGCTGATCCGGGAGATCACCGATCTTCGAAACCAGGGAAAAGACGTGGTGCTGGTTTCATCCGGAGCCATCGCCGTGGGCAGCCAGGCTGCCGGTTTTCCGAAAAGGCCGGAGCGAACCGAGGAAAAGCAGGCCTGTGCGGCCATCGGCCAGGCCCGGCTGATGATGATCTATCAGAAGCTTTTTTCAGAATATAATCAGAGCTGTGCGCAGATCCTGATGACCAAGAGTACGGTACAGAACAATCTCAGCCGGCTGAATGCCTATCATACCTTTGAGGAACTCTTAAAGCTCGGGGTGGTGCCTATCGTAAACGAGAACGACACGGTTTCCACCTATGAGATGAAATTCGGCGACAACGACCGGCTTTCTGCCATCGTGACGGCTCTGGTGGGAGCGGATCTTCTGATCCTCCTATCCGACATCGACGGCCTTTTCACCGATGACCCCCATACGAATCCGGAGGCGGAGTTCATCGATGAGGTTCACGAGCTGGATGAGGATCTTCTGAAAATGGGAAAGGACACGAGCAGCAGCAACGTGGGAACCGGCGGTATGGCCTCTAAACTTACTGCAGCCCGGCTGGCTGTGAGTTCCGGAGCTGATATGATCATCGCCAACGGAAAAGATTTCCGCATTCTGCACCGGCTTATGAACGGAGAGCATCTGGGCACTCTGTTTGCCGGGGCCTCAGGGAAAGATTTTTACCTGATGGATTATCTGGAAAAACTATAAGTAAGGAGACATAAAAATGGGAATTTCTGATGAAAAGATCCAGCGGATCAACGAGCTGGCCCGCCGATCCAAGGCGGAGGGGCTGACGGAGGAGGAGAAGAAGGAACAGCAGCTTCTCCGAAAAGAATTTCTGGCTTCCGTCCGTATGAATCTGAAGAGCCAGCTGGACAACATCGATATTTTAAACAAAGACGGCAGCGTGGAAAACCTGGGTGAAAAATATGGACAAAAACTCAAAGAAAAAGGAAATTAGAAAAGAGATCCTCAAGCACCGCCGTTCCCTGACGGAGGAGGAAATCCGTTCCGGTAGCCATGCGATCGCAGAAAAAATCCTTTCGATGGAGGTCTATCAGAAAGCGGAAGCTGTATATTTATACATAGACTGTAAGGGCGAGGCCTCCGTAAGAGAAATTTATGAGGCGGCTCTGCGGGACGACAAACGGATCGCTGCTCCGAGGGTTCACGGAGAGGATATGACTTTTTACTATATCCATTCTATGGAGGAAGACCTGGAGCCGGGCTATTTCGCCATTCCGGAGCCGAAGACTTCCCTTCCGGAAGCTACGGACGAAACGGCGCTTCTTCTGGTGCCTGGCGTGGGATTTGATCCTGAGTGCCATCGTTTGGGTTACGGAAAAGGCTTTTATGACCGTTACTTAAGCGCCCACCCAAAGCATCCCACGATCGCCCTGGCTCTGGATTTTCAGATCAAAGAAGAGATCCCGTCGGATACCTTTGACGTGCTGCCGGATCTGGTGGTGACGCCCACAAAAGTATACCGACACAGCTGACATTTTTTGTAAAAGGAGGAGACTTATGGATTTAAACGAAATCGGCTGCCTGGCGAAAGCCGCGCAGCCTTCCCTTCAGAAAGCAGATTCAGACGCAAAAAATCAGGTTCTCCACCGGGCTGCAGAGCTTTTAGTGGAGCAGAGTGAATTTCTTTTGAAAGAAAATGAAAAGGATATGGAAGCCGGAAGACAGAACGGCATGCCGGAAGGTCTTCTGGACCGCCTGCTCCTCACCGAAGAGAGAGTAAAACAGATGGCAGAGGGGCTTTATCAGCTGGAGCAACTCGAAGACCCCATTGGGGAAGTACTCTCCATGAAAAAGCGCCCCAACGGCCTTCTCATCGGCCAGAAACGGGTGCCTTTAGGCGTGGTCGGCATCATCTACGAGGCCCGGCCCAATGTGACGGCAGATGCCTTCGGTCTCTGCTTTAAGACAGGAAACGCTGTAATCTTAAAAGGCGGAAAGGATGCAATCCATTCCAATATGGCCATCGTGAAGGTACTTCGCCTGGCTCTCCAGGAAAAAGGCTTTCCGGAGGCGGCGGTGACGCTCATCGAGGACACCTCAAGGGAGACCACAACAGCTTTCATGAAGCTTCGGGAATATGTGGATGTACTGATCCCCCGGGGAAGCGCGGGACTTATCCGGGCTGTGGTGGAGAACAGCACAATACCGGTCATCGAGACCGGCACGGGAAACTGTCACATCTATGTGGATGAGACGGCAGACCTTGATATGGCAGTGGATATCATTTTCAATGCAAAAACCCAGCGGATCGGCGTCTGCAACGCCTGTGAATCCCTGGTGATCCATGAAAAAGTCCTGGATGAGCTGATGCCGAAGCTGAAAGCCCGACTGGATGAAAAACAGGTAGAAATCCGCGGGGACGAAAAGGTCTGCGGAAGCATTGATGGCATCGTGCCGGCGACGGAGGAGGATTACGGGACAGAATACCTGGCCTACATTCTTTCGGCCAAAACCGTTTCTTCCCTGGATGAGGCCATCGCACATATCAATCGTTACAACACGGGCCATTCCGAGGCCATCATCACAAACGATTACAGCCACGCCCAGCGTTTTCTGGACGAAATCGACGCGGCGGCGGTCTATGTGAACGCCTCCACCCGGTTTACAGACGGTTTTGAATTCGGGTTCGGCGCGGAGATCGGCATCAGCACCCAGAAGCTGCATGCCCGGGGACCCATGGGGCTTCTGGCGCTTACCACCACGAAATACATTATTTACGGAAACGGACAGATCAGGAAGTAGGAGTGTAAGTAGATTATGAGCAAAGCAAACACAAAGGAACAGGAACCAAAAGAGCAGAAAAGTATGGCAAGAGAAATTTTGGAGATGGTATTTTATCTGGTGATCGCGCTGCTGGCGGCACTTTTCATCGTGAACTTCGTAGGCCAGAGAACCCAGGTGGACGGTCATTCCATGGATCCCACGCTGGCAGACGGACAGAACCTGATTCTGGATAAAGTTTCCTATCGGTTCCGTGATCCGGAGCGTTATGATATCATCGTTTTCCCCTTTGAAGAGAACGGCAAGAAAGAGCATTTCATCAAACGAATCATCGGTCTTCCCGGTGAAACCGTACAGATCATCGACGGTTACGTTTACATCAACGGTGAGAAACTGGAGAGTGATATCTACGGCGCAGAGGTAATGAAAAATCCCGGAAGGGCCGCAGAGCCCATCACACTGGGGGACGATGAATATTTCGTCTTGGGTGACAACCGGAACAACAGCCGTGACGGACGTTATCCGGAGGTCGGAAACATCAAGCGGAGCGACATCACAGGCCGGGCCTTCTTGAGAATCTGGCCGCTGAACAAGTTTGGTTTACTGAAACATCAATAAAGGAATCGTAAGAGCCGGAGCGCTGTTCTGAAAAAGACAGCCTCCGGCTTTTCTCTTTTCCGGTTGACATTTTCCGGGGTATCTTATAAGATTAATGATGGTTTATTATGCACACAGGAAGGAAATTCTATTTATGAATACATTGGATTTAGATAAGATCGATTTAAGCACGGAAGCGCCGGTTCAGGAACCTGAGCGCCAGTATTATTTTATGGCAAAGCTCCGGGCTCTTGTAAAAGAAAAAAGCAAGAAACTGGGCCGTCCCCTTGTGGCCAGCGCCCAGACTTTCGGCTGTCAGATGAACGCAAGGGACAGCGAGAAGATCAAGGGCATTCTGGAGACCGTAGGCTATGAGATCACTGAGAGTGAGAAAGCGGACTTTATCGTTTACAACACCTGCACGGTCCGGGAAAACGCAAATCTCAAGGTTTACGGCCATCTTGGCCTCATGGGTCATGAGAAAAAGAACAACCCGGATATGATGATCGCCCTCTGCGGCTGTATGATGCAGGAGCCTCAGGTGGTGGAGAAGATCAAGAAGAGCTATCGTTTCGTCAACCTGGTTTTCGGTACCCATAACCTCTATAAATTCGCCGAGTTGGTCTACACTTCCATGATTTCCGACCGGATGATCATCGATGTCTGGAAGGACACCGACAAGATCGTGGAAGATCTGCCCTGTGACCGGAAATATTTCTTTAAATCCGGCGTCAACATCATGTTTGGCTGCAACAATTTCTGCAGCTACTGCATCGTTCCCTATGTGCGTGGCCGGGAACGGAGCCGGGAGCCGGAGGAGATCATCAAGGAGATCCGTTCCCTCGTGGCAGACGGCGTGGTAGAAGTCATGCTGCTGGGCCAGAACGTCAACTCCTACGGCAAAAATCTCAAGAATCCCATGAGCTTTGCAAAGCTTCTGGAAGAGGTGGAGAAAATCGAAGGCTTGGAGCGGATTCGTTTCATGACTTCCCATCCGAAGGATCTCTCCGACGAGCTCATCGAGGTCATGGCAAAATCGAAAAAGATCTGTCAGCATCTCCATCTGCCCCTTCAGTCCGGAAGCAGCCGGATTCTGAAGATCATGAACCGGAAATACACGAAGGAGCACTATCTGGAGCTGGTGGAGAAGCTCCGGAAGGCCATGCCGGATATCTCCCTCACCACAGATATCATTGTGGGCTTCCCCGGCGAGACCGAGGAGGATTTCCAGGAGACCCTGGATGTGGTACGGAAGGTCCGCTATGACAGTGCCTTTACCTTCATCTACTCCAAACGTACCGGAACGCCTGCTGCCGTCATGGAAAACCAGGTGCCGGAGGACGTGGTCAAGGATCGTTTCGACCGTCTCTTAAAAGAGGTGCAGGAGATCGCCAAGGAGACTTCCTCCCGCTATGCGGGACAGGTGGTTGAGGTCCTGGCTGAAGAGAAAAATCACCAGGAAGAGGGCTATCTTACCGGCCGTCTTTCCAACAATCTACTCGTTCATTTCAAAGGGGACGAAAGTCTCATCGGAAAGCTGGTCTCTGTTCATCTGACAGAGAGCCGAGGCTTCTACTATATGGGAGAGCTGGTCTAAGACCAGCTCTTCTTTTTTTAAAGAATCGCCGATGCCTACGAATTGCTCCGCTGCTTCGCAGCTCACGCAAGGTCTCCGCTCCGCTTCGGTCGGTGCTAAACGTGTGCCACTGGCACACAGCACCTACATCTCAACGGCGTAATGAGAAAAAAGTGATAATTACCCATGTTGACAGTCAGAAGACTTCCGTGTATATTTATAAATCAAGGTTAGTTAAAACTAATGAGAATACTGTTTAAGACAGGAGGCAGACATGAGAAAAATTGCAGTTTACGGAAAAGGCGGAATTGGAAAATCCACCACCACCTCCAACATTTCCGCAGCTCTGGCTGACATGGGTTACCGGGTGTTGCAGATCGGCTGTGACCCCAAGGCAGATTCCACGAAGAATCTGATGCACGGAAAGAAAATCACCTCTGTACTGGATGCGATCCGGGAAAAAGGAGAGGGAAATATCACCTCCGAGGATGTGCTTTTCCAGGGATACGGCGGTGTCTGGTGCGTGGAAGCCGGAGGACCGACTCCGGGCATCGGCTGTGCAGGCCGTGGAATCATCACCGCCTTTGAAAAGCTGGAGGAGATCGGCGCTTACGAGATCTGCCGGCCGGATATCATTCTTTACGATGTGCTGGGAGACGTGGTCTGTGGAGGCTTTGCGATGCCGATCCGGGGCGGTTACGCGAGAAATGTATTTATCGTGACTTCCGGAGAGATGATGGCCCTCTACGCAGCTTCCAACATCGCCAGTGCGGTGAAAAATTTCGGAAAAAGAGGCTATGCCCAGTATTCCGGCGTGATCTTAAACTCCAGAAACATTGAGAACGAGGAGGCGCTGGTCAAAAAAGCGCTGGAAGAGATCGGCGGCGAGATCGTGTCTGTTCTTCCGAGAAGCGCATCCGTTCAGGAAGCGGAAGCCGAGGGCAAAACCGTCATCGAAGCACTGCCGGATTCCGAGATGGCTGGCGCTTACCAGAAACTGGCTGAGAATATCCTGAACCTTTCGGCGGAGGTAGAAAATAATTATGAGTAAAGCCTGTTCCCTTCATTACGTTTCCGCCTCCCACGGCGGCTGGGGCATCGTCCGCATGGCGGCTCTCGTGCCGGAGGCACATCTTTTGTTCGTATGTCCTTCCGCCTGCGGAAGGCACAACGCTGTCGGCGCTTCCGTGGCCGGAATCAAACACCGGGTCTCATACCTCTTTCTCACGGAAGCCGACATCGTTTCCGGCGACTTTGAACAGATGATCGTCGATAATGTAGATATTTTATTTGAGGCTCTGCCTAAAAAACCGAGAGCCCTTCTGATTTTCACTTCCTGCCTCGATGACCTTCTGGGAACCGACCATGAGCCGATCCTGGCGGAGCTTACGAGAAGAAATCCGGATGTGAAATTCCGGCACTGCACGATGAATCCCATTTCATTGGATTCCAAGCTGCCACCGGGAGTCACGACCTACCGGAACATGTTCAGCGTCCTGAAAAAAAGAGAAGAGACGAAGAACCTGGTCAACGTCCTGGGGAGCAATGTTACTTATGATAAAACTTCGGAGTTAAAACGCCTCCTGAAAACCAAAGGCTATCGCGTGGCAAATATTGCAGATTACACCGATTTTGATTCCTTTATGGAGATGGCCTCCGCGAGACTGAATCTCGTTGTTTCTCCCATCGCCCTCAAGACAGCGGAGATGATGGAAAAAGAGTTCGGCATTCCCTATTTCACCGCCTATATAACCTACGATCCGGAAGAGATTACAGAAGTTTACCGGAAGCTTGAAAAAGCGCTGGATCTGGACTTCGGCCCGGCTCTCGAGGAAGAAAAAGAAAAAGCCTACGAGGAGATCCAAAAGGCAAAAGAAGTCATCAGGGATTATCCCATTGCCGTGGATTATCAGGCGGTTCTTCGTCCCTACAATCTGGCTCTCATGATGAGCCGAAACGGTTTCCATATGGGAATGGTGGCTTCGGACAGTGTGTCCACCTTTGAGAAGCCCTCCTTTGAAGCCCTGAAAAAAGAAGATCCGGAGGTTCTCATCGAAAATCCCATGTCTCATAACGCCGTGAAATTCCCTCACGAGGGAGAAAAATATCTCTGCATCGGCTTTGACTGCGGCTATATGACCGGTTCCGACCGGGTGGCAGATCTTATGGAGGATGAAGGCATGTTCGGCTTCTACGGAACCAGACGTCTCATGGAGATGCTCCGGGAAGCTTACCAGAGCAAGGCGGACGTCCGGGAAATGATCGTGAAAGCGGGGTTAATCATATGAGCAGACTTTGTGTATTTATGCTTCCGCTGGCGCCAGATTATTCCGGAGCGGCATCGGCACTTTTTGATCTGGGCGGCATCGTAGTCATGCACGACGCTTCCGGCTGTACCGGAAACTTCACCGGCTATGACGAGCCGCGCTGGATGGGTTCCCGCTCGGCAGTCTACTGCTCCGGCCTTCGGAGAATGGACGCGGTGCTGGGAAACGATGAAAAATTCATCGACGCCACCCTGAAAGCCGCGGAGGACTTAAATCCCTCCATCATCGCTTATCTCGGAAGCCCGGTTCCAACTGTCATCGGAACCGACTTAAAAGGAATGGCGGCCGAGACGGAGAACATCAGCGGCATTCCCTCCTTCGCTTTTCCGACCACAGGCCTTGACTATTACGACAAAGGCGCTTCCGACGTCTTCATGACTCTGATCCGCCGCTTCGCAAAGAAAAAGAACACGGCGGAGAAAACAAGCAAAAAGCTGAATGTTCTCGGCATGCTTCCACTGGATGTGGGAAACAGAGGAAATTCCGACCGAATCCTTGCCTGGCTGAAAGACGCAGGATATGAGATCCAGTCCGATTTCGCGATGGGTCTTTCCATGGACCAGATCAAAAACTGCCCGGACGCGGACTTAAACCTGGTGGCTGCCCGTTCCGGCCTTGCCGCCGCCCGTTTCCTGGAGAAAAAATACGGCATCCCCTATATCTGCGGCCTGCCTTTAGGCGACGGAGCAGAACTGAAAGACCGTCTGGAAAAACAGGAGCGGTTCCAGCCCCTTCCGGAAGGCAATAGCGATAAGAAAGGCATCCTGATCATTCACGAGCAGATTTTTGCCAACGAGCTTCGGGCCCTTCTCTCCAAAGAGACCGACGTTCCCATCACCGTGGGAAGCCTTTTCGGCCTGGAGGCAGAATTGAAAGCTCCGCAGGATGTTCACCTTCCTGATGAGCTCAGCGCCATCCGGGAGATCAACAGCGGCAAATATCAGGTCGTCCTCGCAGATCCGGAATTTGAAAAGGTGATCCGCCGGGAAGATGTCCGGCTGGTAAGACTTCCCCATGTGGCTCTTTCCAGTAAGCTTCACTGGGACGAATACCCGGATTATCTCGGGGAGGATATTTCTAAAATTATCGAAAGCACAGTGAAAGGGAGGAACTGATCCGCTATCACTTGCCCATACAGAAACTACAAACCCTACACAAAAGAAAGGAATACCAAATGACTATCAGAAAAATTCAGAAAATTTTTGCCGGCGTACTGACGGTATCTGTACTGACAGCCAGCCTTTTCGGCGGCAGCGCACTGGCTTCCGAGACAGAGACTGTTTCCGAAACCACCACAGAAGCAGCTTCTGAAGCAGGAAGCGAGGAGAGCACAGGAACCAGAACCATCGTGGACCACACAGGAGCAGAGGTTGTTCTTCCGGAGAAGATCGAGCGTGTCGTAATTTCCTCCATCCTTCCCCTTCCTTCTGTATACTGCTTGTTCCGTGGAAGCGCCGATGACATTGTAGGTATTCATCCGAGCTCCATGGCCGCAGCAGAAAACTCCTATCTGATCAACGTATTCCCGGAGATCGCCAATGCGGACACCAGCTTCGTGGAAAACGGAGAGGTAAACATTGAGCAGCTCCTAGCACTGAAACCGGACGTTGTATTTTACAGTGCAAACAATACCGACGAGCGTGAGATGTACGACAACGCAGGAATCCCGGCTGTTGGCTTCTCCACCAGCATGTCTGACTATGACTGTGTAGAGACTTACGCAGACTGGATTCAGCTTCTTGGTGACATTTACGGAGAGCAGGCCACCGCTAACGAGATCATCGCAGAGGGCAGAAGTGTTGCAGAAGAGATCAAATCTGTGACCTCCACCATCTCTGACGAGGACAAGCCGAAGGTTCTGATCCTCTTCAACTATGCAGACGGCGTCATCAAAACCTCCGGTTCCAACTTCTTCGGCCAGTACTGGATCGAGACCGCAGGCGGCATCAACGTGGCAGCAGACTTAAGCGGCACCCCGGAGATCAACATGGAGCAGGTTTACGAGTGGGATCCGGATATCATCTTTATCACGAACTTCTCCCCGTATCAGCCCGACGATCTCTACAACAACACCATCGACGGAGACGACTGGAGCAATGTAACTGCAGTCAAGAATCAGCAGGTTTACAAATTCCCGCTGGGTATGTATCGCTGGTTCCCGCCCGCATCTGACACTCCGCTGGTACTGAAATGGCTTGCCACCAAGATCCAGCCGGACCTTTTCAAAGATATGGATATGGCTCAGGAGATCAAAGATTACTATGAGAAATATTACAATGTAACCCTTACGGATGAAGATCTTCAGAAGATCTACAATCCTGTAAGTGCAGCATCCGGAGTAAAATAACTTCGGAAAGACTTACGCCGGAAGCAGTTTTCCGTACTGTTTCCGGCGTTTCCAGTATTTGAAAGGAACTTACGACAGATGGCAGCAAAACGAACCTCTCATAAGACCAGAAATCTTATCATCGCGGTCCTTCCCCTTCTGGCGGCACTCATCTGCCTGGGGATCGGCAGATATTCATTAAGCGTCCAGGAAACAGTAAAAATTCTTTTTTCCCATTTCACCGGCTATGAACCGGACCCCACGGGCTACACGGTTATTTTTAACGTAAGACTTCCCAGAATCCTTCTGGCGATCCTAGTGGGCGCGGGCCTTTCCTGCGCGGGAGCTGCTTTTCAGGGCCTTTTTTCCAACCCTCTGGCGACTCCGGACACCCTGGGCGTGGCCAGTGGCGCTTCCTTCGGCGCGGTCTTAGGGCTTCTCATGCATGGAAACCTGATCCTGGTTCAGATGCTGGCCCTGATCTTTGGAATCATCTCCTGTATTATCACCTATTCCATCAGCCGAAAAAACGGAAAGAGCAGCATCGTCATGATTGTCCTGGCCGGAATGGTGATCTCCGCGGTTTTTGAGGCTCTGGTTTCCCTGATGAAATATGTGGCGGACCCGGAGGAGGAGCTTCCCACGATTACTTACTGGCTCATGGGAAGCATGTCCCGGAGTACCTACAATAACCTCATGATGGGCGCTCCCTTTATCATCGCCGGAATCCTTCTGATCTTTGCTCTTCGCTGGAGACTCAATATCATGTCCCTGAATGAGGACGAGGCCAGTTCCCTCGGCATGAATATCCAGATCATGCGTCTGGTCTTCATCGCGGCCTCTTCCATGATCACGGCTTCCTGCGTCTCCATGTGTGGCCAGGTGGGCTGGGTCGGTCTTCTGATCCCACATATCTCCCGGATGATCGGCGGAAACAACAACCGCTCCGTCATTCCCATAAGCATCGGTCTTGGGGCATTCTTTATGATTGTCATGGACACCTTTGCCCGGGCGGCCACAGCGGCGGAGATTCCGATTTCCATTCTGACAGCTATTGTGGGAGCGCCGGTATTTATCATACTTTTAAGAAAAACAGGAGGTGCCTGGTCATGATCTTTCGGGTAGAAAACGGATGCTTTGGATACAAGGAAAAACAGATTCTGAAAAGTATCAGCTTTACCGTGGGGGACGGGGAGGTGCTTTCCGTCCTGGGTTCTAACGGTGTGGGAAAGACCACCCTTTTGAAATGTATGATGGGTCTTCTCAAATGGAACAGTGGCCATTCCTATGTGGACGATCAGGAGATCAGTCAGATGAAACACAAGGATTTCTGGAAAAAGATCGCCTATGTTCCCCAGGCAAAGGGAGCCGCCTTCGGTTATTCCGCTCTTGACATGGTGACGCTTGGCCGGAGCGCTCACCTCGGAACCTTCGCCCAGCCGGGAAAAGAGGACCGGAAAGCGGCGGAGGAAGCCATGGAGGAGATCGGCGTCACTTATCTCCGGGACAAGCTCTGTACGGAGATGAGCGGCGGAGAGCTTCAGATGGTTCTCATCGCCCGGGCGCTGACGATTTTTCCCTCCATGCTGGTTCTGGATGAGCCCGAGTCCAACCTCGACTTCAAAAATCAGCTCATCATTCTGGAGACGATTCAGAAGCTCTCAAAAAACAGGGGGATTTCGGCCATCGTCAATACCCATTATCCGGAGCATGCCCTGAAGATTTCCGACAAGGCCCTGCTTCTCAACCAGGACGGAACCAATATTTTCGGAGATGCGGCTGAGGTCATCAACGTGGAAAATATGCGCCATTCCTTCTCGGTGCAGGTCCATATCAACCAGTTTTCCGTGGATGGAAGGGAATACCGAAGCGTCGTTCCTCTCCATCTCGTGTGAGGTATCTTCCATGAAAATGATCACAGTAGCAGGAGCTCACGCCTGCGGGAAAACCTCCGTGATCCTAAAAACGGCGGAGCTCCTCTTAAAGGAGAACTGCCGGCCGGGTGTCATGAAGCTGGACTGCATTTCCAGTGAGGACGACCGGATCTACAGCGCGGCAGGAATCACAAACGTCAAATACATTTCAGGAAACATCTGCCCGGACCACTATTTTGCGGATTCCATCTCGGATATCTTCCAGTGGGGCCTGAAAGAAAAGCTGGATCTTCTGATTACGGAGAGCGCAGGCCTCTGCGGCCGATGTTCTCCGCATATCCGCGATATTCCGGCGGTCTGTGTGATCGACTGCCTCTCCGGCATTACCGCGCCCCAGAAGATCGGGCCCATGCTGCGGTATGCGGACTTCATCGCCGTGACGAAAGGGGATCTCGTGTCCCCGGCGGAGCGGGAGGTTTTTCTTCACAACATCCGCCTGGCCAACCGGAAAGCCCGGGTGAGCTTTATCAACGGTCTGACCGGTCAAGGAGCCTACCGGCTGGCTTCCTTCATCCGGGAAAGTGCGGAGGAGGAGACCATCGACGGTAAATTTTTACGCTTCACAATGCCCTCGGCGGTCTGCAGCTTCTGCGCCGGGCAGATGCAGCTCCAGCAGAAAGGAAACGGTGGACGGATCAAGCGAATGTGGGGAGAAGAGAATGGATAAAAATTCAGAAAACTTATTACAGGGCTTCCCGGAAGCCGTGGAGTCTTTTACAGTTTACGGCGGTTTCGACAAGGACCGGAAGCCAGAAATTATAGAAGTGACACTTCACAAAGGGGACTGTGCCTGCGTCTGTGGAAAGACCGGCTCCGGAAAGACGCGGCTTCTGGAGGATATCGAGTACCTGGCCTCCGGCGATTCCCCCTCTGGCCGAAAAATACGGATCAACGGTCTAGAACTCACGGAGGAACTACGGCTGGAGCTGGAAAACCGTTTTTGTGCCTGCCTGTCCCAGAGTATGAACTTTGTCATGGAACTTTCCTGCCGGGATTTTATTTTTCAGCATGCCGGAAGCAGGGGGATTCCCTGTACGGAAGAACTCATGGAGAAAATCCTCGCCTGCGCCAACTCCCTGGCCGGGGAGCCCCTTCACCCGGAGGATATGATCACAGCTTTGAGCGGCGGCCAGTCCCGGGCATTGATGATCGCAGATATCGCCTTTCTCTCAGCAGCCCCGGCAGTCCTCATCGACGAGCCGGAAAATGCCGGTATCGACAAGGACGCCATCATCCGGATCCTGGCGGAGAAAGGGAAGATCGTTCTCATTTCCACCCATGATCCGATCCTGGCCCTGTCCTGTGAAAAACGGATCTTCATTGAAAACGGCGGAATCCGGGGAATTGTCACCCGCACAGCGACGGAAGAGGAGCTTTTAAAAGAACTTCGGGCGCAGGAAGAGCGGATGAAAGAGATCCGAAATCAGATCCGGGGAGGGAAAAACATTGGATAAACGACCCTATGATCTCTGGGCGGAGGTTCCAAGCCCCATAAAGACGAGATTAAGAAATGCCTTTACCGCCTATGCAGAGGAGTGTTTTCAGAAAGACGGCATTCTTCTGAAAGCCTACGTCCCGGCCCAGGTGGGCGGAAATATGCCAAAGGAAGAATATTTAAAAGGGATGAAGCCCGAAGACCTTCCCGACGCCTGTTTTCTCATGGATTTCGGCGAGTGCTCGGAAGCCACCTTTGCCGCCCTGGCAGAAAAGGCTTACGAAAAGCCGGAGATCCGTGCCTGGTTCCCCGAGGTGATGGCGGTGGATATAAGACGTCTGGGCGAGCGAAAGATACCTGAAACCTACGACGACCTTTTAAGGGAAGAGTACCGGGGCGAGATCTGCCTCATCGGAAATAAAAAGATGCCGGACCCTCTCGCCGGTCTCTACATGCTCCGGAAATATGGACCAGAAGGCCTGGAGGCCTTTGTGCGAAACGTCGCCTCCTTCGCCCCGCCCTCGGAGACTCTCCGCCATGTGGGACGGCTCTCCAACACCTACGGTTCCATTTTTCTCATGCCGCCCCTGTTTGCCCAGATCTGCCTGGAAAAACCGGCGGCAAAGGTTGTCATCCCCAGAAGCGGAGCCCTCGCCGAACCCATGCTCCTCTACCAGAAACCCGTCGCTCCGGCCAAAGAAAAAGTCCGCGGCTTCTTCGATTCTGCCGCCTTCCGCGAGCTCATGGCAGACTACCAGATGCCCGCCATCGGAGATAACCGATTCCGGATTGAGAAAAGCTGTTGGGCGCTGGCGACGGAAGAAGAACTTGAAATCGTATTTCATGCTTTTCATAAAAAGTGAGGAAATGTTACTTATAGTCCGTTGATACATAAGCAACATATCATTACAATTTGCTTATATACTGATATAGTATGAGGTTGTATGCAAATGATAAAGCAAAAAGTAGGAGCGCGCGTGCGGGAACTTAGGAATCAGAAAGGCCTGAGTCAGGAAAAACTTGCACTTGCAGCTGATATTGACCGGACTTATATAGCCAGCGTAGAGAGCGGAAAACGAAATATTTCTATTGTTAATCTTGAGAAACTTATCATTGCACTGGATACCAGCTTTGCAGAATTTTTTGAGGGAATGTGAGGTGTAATGGTTTGGAATATAAGTATATCGTAAACAATAATAATCGCATTATCATCAGGGACGAATTGATTTTATCAAATCAGCAGATCCTTCAGGCAATAAATTTTTGCAATCAGGCACTGCAGAAGTTAGATCAGGAAACAAAGCAGTTTGATATCAATATTTTTGAGATTCTTGGAATGCGGAATTTAAGCGGAATGGTCGGCGAATATTTTGCGAAAAGTGTTCAGCGTTTTTCAGAAGGACATTTACATTCAAATCTGCATCAGGATGGTTATCCGGATCTGTTGCTGACTAACACAAGGGAAAGTTTGAATTATTACGCGTCACTTTATCTGGAGCAAAACGGCAAAAAATATCCATCTGAGAAGTCTTTATTCAGCCCGTTTAAGTATGGAGGAATAGAAGTAAAAGCAACCTGTGGCAATACACCGCCAGCTTCTCAATCTCCAAAACCATTGATTGGTGAACAGCGGATAGAAAAAATAATCTCTCTTGACTGGAAGGCACATCACCGTGAAACAAATAATTTATTAGCAATTGTATGGGATTTTATTAATGAAGTACCCACAATCACAGCCTGTTTTTATCGTAATGATCTGAATATGGATGACTGGGGAAAGATCGTTCAGCCTCGAAAGGACGGCGGACGAACCACCAGCGTTTCCATCATGACAGCTGGCGGAGTCAGGAAAATGTGTGAGGGCTGGCTGGCCGTCATTGATATGGATGCTTATATAGAAGCTTTTTCCAGACGAAAATGGATTGGATATAAAATAAAAGAATAATAAAGAAGTGGTATAAGTGCATTTGACGTATACCACTTCTAATTTTATTTAGAAAGTTCAATGATATGCTTGCAGATGAGATCCGTAATACGGGGTGGAAAACTTTCTCCGATCGTATCGCGGATGAGACCGTCAGATACAAGCTTTCCGTCTATGGTAAAAGAAAATGGATAGGAAGCAATCGACTGGATTATAAGCCCTTCATACAAAGAGAGTACTCTGCTTTGATCCGGATGCAGCTTATTATCTGAACATGCATATTGAAAATTTTGTGTCAAAGTGCTGGCCGGTTCATCCCAGTTCATCCGTTTATAAGCGCTGACAAAACCTTTCATCAGTCTTTTCTCACCGGTTTTCTTGTCTTCAACCCAGGGACGGGGCAGGAGAGCACCACATTTTTCACAATAAAGAGGAGTATCCGTATGCAATTTGTTGATCCCATTTTTATCATGTGAAGCGCCATGTATTTTATTGCCTTGAAATCTGCAGGCAGGATTCACACACTGATTATTAAATGCGCTGGCTCCTTCAGGAGTATTATCAATCCAAAATAATTTTTTCGCATCAAGCAAAGGGACTTTATGTAAGCCATCATAGCCCGTTGCCTTATTTTTTCCTTTTTCTGCTCTCAATGACGGAAGATTTCCAATCGCCTCACGCAATGTAATCCACGGTTGTGTTGCTTCAGGAAATAAAGAGCCATTTTTTAAATATTGTTTTTTGGCATGCTCATTTCTTGAAAGTACGGTTACCAGACGTTTTCGATGCTGTGGAATACCATAATCGGCAGTATCAATCGCGACTGGTTTGCCAAAATAGTCCTTTCCAAGTTCACGCATAATGTAGTCTATGATATTGATAAGCTCTTCATTTTCATCAAAAATCAGAGTATTTACCATATTCGTAACATTTTCAAGGATGACCCATTCCGGTTTCAGTGCTTTAATGATTTCAATAGCTGGAATAATCAGGCGATTTCTCTCATCCATCTTAGGGCGCAACCCTTTTCTATAATCGCTGAGCATTTTTCCCATACCATTAGAAGACATTCCCTGACAGGGAGGTGTAGCCAGAATTAAAAAAGGTTCCTCTTTATATATCGAACGATAATAATCAATGATTTTTTTCTTTTCGTCCCAGATATTACCACAAAAACACTTTGCTTCCGGATAGTTATGCTGAAAAAGATTCATTCTTTCCGGGAGAATATCACAGCCTATGATCGTTGTGATGTCATTGGCTTTTAAACCAAGATCACCAATGCCGGACGATGAAAATAAACTTATTGCATTTCGTTTCAACGTTTTTTCTCCTATCATACCCGGATCCCCAGCTCTGCAGGCAGAAATCTCGGGCAGACATTCTCGGAGGAGGTAACAACGGAGGCGGCCAGTCTCGTGCCGATCTCCACGGATTCGCTTAAGTCACAGCCGTAGGTCAGGCCGCTGACGACGCCGGCACAGAAGGAATCACCGGCTCCGGTGGTATCCCGGACCTGAACCTTTCTGGCGGGGCAGAAGCCGCTCTTTCCACCTCGTTCCGCGTAAACGGCTCCTTCGCCGCCCATCGTGATGACCATGGAATCGATGTTGGCTTTCTCCAGACAGCCGGCGAGGATTTTTTCCACCTCAGCCGGCGTTTTTTCACTGTAATCGTCAGTGAAAAAGATTCCTGCTTCCTCGAGATTGCAGATGAAACAATCGAATTTCTGGAGAAAATCTCTGCGCTCAATGGCGATGCTCATATTGCTGATGACGCCGTAGAGCTTTTTATCATACTTTTCACAGAGTTGAATGACCTTTTTCACGATCTCCTTGTCTATGTCCACTTCGACGACCACGGAATCGGCCTCGGCAAAGATCTCGTCGCCTTTTTCCTCCAGAATATCGAGAATCGGCATCAGGTTCGGCCGCTGGGAGACGGAACCGGCCAGATCTCCGTTGTGGTCGAAGACGGCCAGCCAGGTTCCCATGCCATTGGGAATCGTACGCATATATTCGGTATTTACCTTGTGATTCTGAAGCTTGCGGATGACGTCGCCGCCGAGGGCAGAGTCGTCAACGATGCCTAAAAAGGTGGGGCGAAGCTCGATATTGGCGATATCCTCCACCACATTCCGGCTCACGCCGCCGTGAACGTATTTAATCTTTCCGGCATTCCGGCCCGTGGGAAGATAAATTCCCTCCGGAAAGCCCTTGATATCCACAAAAACAGCTCCGATTACAATAATTCCATTCTTATGTACTGCCATATGAAAAAACAACCTTTCTTACTTTGAGTATTTGCATTATACCATGAGCATCTCAGAAAAGAAACTTTTTTGTAAAATTTTTATAAAACCTCTTGACTTGAAACTCGACTTTAATGGTACACTCATTCTATAAGTAAATATCTGCACTTTTGTATACAGTAACGATAGATAAGGAGAAAAGAAGAAATGTGTAAAGAAGAATCAGAAAAAAAAGAAATCAGCGGCGCATACCTCACCGGTGAGCGTCCTTTATTCGGCGGGAAAAATCTCTCCATCCAGGATACCATTTTCACCGACGGCGAGTCTCCCTTAAAGGAGGCCAGCGATATCGACCTGAAAAACAGCATGTTCCAGTGGAAATATCCCCTCTGGTACGCGAAAAACATCACCGCCGAGGACTGCACCTGGTTTGAGATGGCCCGGGCCGGTGTCTGGTACACCGACAATCTCACGGTGAAAAATGCCGTGATCCAGGCGCCGAAGAATTTCCGCCGCTGCCATGAGCTGACTCTGGACCATGTATTTATGCCCAACGCAGCCGAGACCCTCTGGCACTGCAGCGGTGTCACCATGAACGAGGTTTCCGCCAAGGGCGATTATTTCGCCATGAACTGTGAAAATATGAAAATCAGCAACTTCGAGCTGATCGGCAACTACTCCTTCGATGGAGCGAAAAATGTGGAAGTTCACAATGCGAAAATGCTCTCCAAGGACGCTTTCTGGAACACCGAAAACGTCACGGTCTATGATTCCTTCATCTCCGGAGAGTACCTGGGCTGGAACGCAAAGAACCTGACCCTCATCAACTGTACGATTGAGAGCCTTCAGGGCATGTGCTATATCGAGAATCTTGTGATGAAAAACTGTAAGCTCTTAAATACCAACCTGGCCTTTGAGTATTCCACCGTGGATGCCGAGATCACCAGCGATATTATCAGCGTCTTAAATCCAACCTCCGGCATCATCCGGGCCGCATCCATCGGCGAACTCATTATGGATAAGGAAAAAATCGATCCCTCTAAGACAGAGATCGTGTGCGAAAAGATCGGCAAAGTCAGCGATCATCTGATGGTATAAAAGGAGTGAAGACTTATGCAGAGCATTTTTGATAAAGAGACAGACCGCCGGGGCACCAGAAGCATGAAATGGGATGTGACCCCGGAGGAACTTCCCATGTGGGTAGCGGATATGGATTTTGAGACGGCTCCTGCAGTGCAGGAAGCGATTCGCGAAAGAGCCGCTCACGGTGTATTTGGCTACACCCTCATCGAAGACGACTGGTACGAGGCTTATCAGAACTGGTGGAAAATCCGCCACAATTTCGAGATTCCGCGAGACTGGCTGATTTTCTGCACCGGCGTGGTTCCCGCCATCTCCAGTATCGTCCGGAAAATGACCACAGCGGCAGAAAAAGTCGTAGTTCTCACCCCGGTCTACAATATTTTCTTTAATTCCATTTACAACAATGGACGAAACATCCTGGAAAGCCCGCTGAAATACGAAAACGGTGCCTATTCCATTGATTTCGAGGACCTGGAAGAGAAGCTTGCCGATCCCCAGACCTCCCTTATGATCTTCTGTAACCCCCACAACCCTGTGGGCAAGATCTGGGACAAGGAGACACTGGAAAAGGTGGGTGACCTCTGTGTGAAACACCATGTCCTGGTGCTTTCCGACGAGATTCACTGCGACCTCACCGAGCCGGGGAAGGATTATGTTCCTTTCGCCTCCGTCTCCGAGAACTGCCGGAAAAACAGCATCACCTGTGTGGCCCCCACCAAAGCCTTCAATCTGGCCGGCCTTCAGACCGCAGCCGTCATCGTTCCCGATCCGACGATCCGTCACCGGGTAAACCGCGGCCTCAATACCGATGAGGTAGCTGAGCCCAACGTTTTCGCAGCGATCGCCCCTGCTGCCGCCTTTGGAAAAGGCGGAGAGTGGCTGGATGAGCTTCGGGCCTATCTCTTTGAGAACCGCCATTATGCGGAAGCTTTTATCGAGAAAGAGCTTCCCATGCTTCATGTCATAAAAGCCGAGGCTACCTACCTTCTCTGGGTGGACTGCAATGCCCTGAAAGGCGATCTTTCCGATTTCAGTGATTTTATCCGGAAGACCAGCGGCCTGTACGTCTCTGACGGGCAGGAATACCGCCAGGGCTACGGTTTCTTAAGAATCAACCTGGCCTGCCCGAAATCCCGGGTGGAGGACGGCATGAACCGGCTGAAAAAAAGTATTCTTGCCTGGAATGAGAAGTTTTAAGCCGGTATGGTAGACAGAATCTCATGCGGAATCCTGCAGATGGAGCTTCCGTTCCGCCATACCTGCTAGGTATACCGGATCAACCCCAGAGCAGAAGAGATCATGAAAACCCATCTGGAAAACGGCGAGCAGCGGATCACTCTGGTAAACCCTGCCGGCTGGAAGCTTCTGGGCTATGCCGTTCCCTTCCTCTCCATGGAAGAACAGTACCAGAACGGCAAAGATTTCCTGGGCGGCCTGACGCTCACTCAGGCCCAAAAAGAACAGTATCACTGCGATTAAAAAAGAAAAGCGTGTAAAAAATGAGTCTGTTTTTTGCACGCCCTTTTTTACATCACAAGCTTAACATACAGAAAGAAGGTTTTATCTATGGATCTTATCCAGGCAGCAAAAAATTTAGGTTTTTCCGATGCAGCTATCATGAATACGAAGGACCTCGTTTTCAAACCGGAATACCGGAAATTCTGCGAGGAAAATCAGTGCGGGAACTATAACCTGAATCCGGCCTGTCCCCCGGAGAGCGGCACTGTGGAAGAAATGATGGCCCAGGCTCTGAAATATGAAAAAACGTTGGTTCTTCAGACTATCCAGACTCCTGAAATGGAGTACAAGAAAGCGAAACATTCCCATAACCAGCTGACAGAACAACTGGCCGAACAGATGAAAGCCGCCGGAATGACAGACCTTCTCATCATGAGCGCCGGTCCCTACAAGCATCACTCCTGCATGTCCGCTTACTGCGTGGACGCCCAGGAGATGGCAGACGCCGTAGGCATGATCTGCTGGGGCCATGATGGAAAAATTCGCTATTTTTCGCAGATTTTGTTTCACGAAAACAGTTGCATGGAGTAATTGAGAATCACATTTCCCGGGAAATGAATATTTGCTTGAACTTACTTAAGAATCCGGATATAATAGGAATGTTATGGTGTTCAGGGTTAACCCAATCCTTTACACCAGGCATTCCTGTTTTTAAGAGATCATATCATTTTATTTTCGAAAGGAAAAACATGAGAAAACTGGCTTTAAGCGATGAAATTTTACTGAGCATCGAGAAACCAGCCCGCTATATCGGCAATGAGGTAAACTCGGTGATGAAAGACAAAGAGCAGGTGGATATCCGCGTTGCTTTTTGTTTTCCGGATGTCTATGAGATCGGTATGTCCCACTTAGGCATCCAGATTCTTTATGATATGTTCAACCAGCGTGACGATATCTGGTGTGAGCGCGTTTATTCTCCCTGGACCGATCTTGACAAGGTCATGAGAGAAAAACACATTCCCCTTTTCGCCCTGGAATCCCAGGATCCCGTGAAGGAGTTCGACTTCCTCTGCTTCACGATCCAGTATGAGATGTGCTACACCAATATCCTTCAGGTGCTGGACCTCTCTGGCATTCCGCTGCTTGCTTCCGAGCGTACGGAGGAAGACCCCATCGTGATCGGCGGCGGCCCCTGCACCTATAACCCGGAGCCCTTGGCTGATTTCTTTGATATTTTTTATATTGGCGAAGGTGAGACCGAATATTTCCATCTGATGGACCTTTATAAGGAGTACAAGGCAAAAAGCCTCTCCAGAAAAGAATTTCTCCATGATGCGGCAAAAATTCCGGGGATTTACGTTCCCTCCCTTTATGAGGTGACTTATAAGGAGGACGGCACCATTGAGTCCTTTGCCCCCGTATGTTCCGATATTCCCGCTGTCATCGAAAAACAGATCGTCATGGATGTGACGGACACCTATTATCCAAAGGCCCCTGTCGTTCCCTTTATCCGGGCCACCCAGGACCGCGTGGTGCTGGAGATCCAGCGAGGCTGTATCCGCGGTTGCCGTTTCTGCCAGGCAGGTATGCTCTACCGTCCTTTAAGAGAACGCGATCTTTCCATGCTGAAGGATTATGCCATCACCATGCTGAAAAATACCGGCCATGAGGAGATTTCCTTAAGCTCCTTAAGCTCCAGCGATTACTCCGAGCTGGCAGGCATCGTAAATTTCCTCATCGAGCACTGCGAAGGCCAGGGCATCAATATTTCCCTGCCGTCTCTCCGTATCGACGCCTTTTCCCTGGACGTCATGAGCAAAGTGCAGGATATCAAGAAAAGCAGCCTGACCTTCGCTCCCGAGGCCGGTTCCCAGCGAATGCGAAACGTCATCAATAAGGGACTCACCGAGGAGGATATCCTGAGAGGTTCCGGCGAAGCCTTTGCCGGCGGCTGGAATAAGGTAAAACTCTACTTTATGCTGGGTCTTCCCACCGAGGAAGATGAGGATATCAAGGGTATCGCCTATCTGGCGGAAAAAATCGCCGAGCATTATTATGAGATCCCGAAGGACCAGCGAAACGGAAAGTGCCAGATCACAGTCAGCACCTCCTTCTTCGTTCCGAAGCCCTTCACGCCGTTCCAGTGGGCTCCCATGAATACCCATGAGGAGTTCCTCGGAAAAGCCTACACGGTCAACCACACGATCAAAGATCAGTTAAATAAGAAGAGTATCAAATATAACTGGCACGAAGCCGATGTGACTCTGCTGGAAGGTCTGCTGGCCCGGGGTGACCGGAGAATCGGCCGGACGATCCTGAAAGCCTATGAGAATGGCGCTCTCTACGACGCCTGGAGCGAGACTTTCCACTATGATATCTGGCTCAAAGCCATGGAAGAGACCGGAATCTCCTATGATTTCTACAATTTCCGTACCCGCACCTTCGACGAGATCCTGCCCTGGGATTTCATCCATATCGGCGTCACCCGGAAATTCCTGGAACGGGAATGGGAGAGAGCAAAACAGGGTATCGTGACACCCAACTGCCGCCAGGGCTGCTCAGGCTGCGGCGGAAGATCCTACGGCGGAGGTGTATGCTATGAAGATTAGAGTGAAATTTTCCAAACACGGAGCCATGAAATTCATCGGTCATCTGGATATCATGCGATATTTCCAGAAAGCCATCCGGCGGGCTGAAATTCCCATCGTCTTCACCGAAGGCTTCAGCCCCCACATGGTCATGTCCTTTGCCTCCCCGTTGGGCGTAGGCATCGAGAGCGAAGGCGAGTACATGGATATCGAGATCAAAGAACCCCTCTCCACAGAGGAAGCCGTACGGCGCCTGGACGCTGTCATGAGCGAGGGCATGCGGATTCTCGATTTCCGTCAGATTCCCGAGGAAAAAGCCAGCAACGCCATGGCGCTTGTGGCCGCTGCCGATTACCGGATCCGTTTCCGGGAGGGCTACGAGCCGGATCTGGACTGGAAAAAGCTCTACACTGCTTTTCTGGAACAGCCTTCCATTTCCATTATCAAGAAAACGAAAAAAAGCGAGACAGAGCTGGATATCCGCCCGCTGATCTACGAGAGCCATCTGGAAGGAGACAGCATTTTTGTACGTCTTTCTTCCGGAAGCGCTGCGAACATCAAACCGGAGCTTATGATGGAGGCCTTTGCTTCCTATGCAGGCTTCTCTCTGGAACCCTTCTCCCTGATGGTCACACGGATCGATCTCTATGCGGCAGGCCCCGACGGAACCTTTGTCTCCTTAAATGAACTGGGTGAGAAAATTGGATAAAAAACTGCTTATCGTACGCTGCCGCGGCCGAATCCTCACCGCCCTGAAAGAGGGGGATAAGGTCGTGGAGCTCCACCTGGATGAGGAGGAGCGCAATTCTCTTCTGGGCAACATCTACATCGGCCGCGTACATAATATTGTAAAAAATATTCACGCCGCCTTCATTGAGGTTGGCGACGGACTTCAGTGCTATTATTCTCTTTCTGATAATAAAGACCCGATTTTCCTCAAAAAAGGAAGCTCCCCGAAGCTTCAGGCCGGCGATGAGCTTCTGGTGCAGGTCTGCCGGGAAAATCTGAAATCCAAACCGCCGGCTGTCACATCCAACCTGAATTTCACCGGCAATTATGTGGTTCTCACCACGGAAAATAAGAGCATCGGTTTTTCTTCCAAGCTTTCCAAGGAGGAAAAGCAACAGCTGGGAGAGTGGCTGAAGCCCTTTGTCAGCGACCGCTTTGGCTGTATCGTCCGGACAAACGCCCGGGAAGCCGATGAGGCGACTTTCCAGGCTGAGCTGAAGCTTCTGACGGGCATCTATGAGGAAGTGACAGAAAAAGCGAAGTTTCGCAAACCGCTGACCCTCCTTCATCAGAACAATCCCACGACCTGGCTCTCCAGCCTGAGGGACACCTATAAAGCGGGACTCACCGAGATCATCACCGACGATCCCGGTCTTCACGAGAAAATCCACCATTATCTCGAGCATTACCAGCGGGAAGATCTGGATAAGCTTCGTTTCTACGAGGATCCCCTGCTTCCGCTGATCAAGCTCCACAGCCTGGAGACAGCCCTGGAAAATGCCCTGAAGGAAAAGGTCTGGATGAAATCCGGCGCTTATCTCGTGATCCAGCCGACGGAGGCGCTGACGGTCATCGATGTAAACACCGGCAAATTTGACGGGAATAAAAATCAGCAGGATACTTTCCTGAAGATCAATCTGGAAGCGGCCCGGGAGATCGCCCGGGAGATCCGGCTCCGGAACCTTTCCGGCATCATCGTTGTCGATTTCATCAATATGGACGCAGCGGAAAACCGAAAACTTCTGATGGAGGAATTTGCGTCCTGGCTGAAACGGGATCCAATAAAGACCACGCTGGTCGATATGACGGCCCTGGAGCTTGTGGAAGTCACCCGGAAAAAACTTCGCAAGCCCCTGCAGGATCAGTTTCTGGCGACCCGTAACCCGGCAGAAAATAAATCCACGAATTTTAGTGAAAATGCTTGACACAGCGAAAAACTCATGCTATTATATGCAAGTATGCCGCACAGAGAGGTATAAGAACTGTCTGACAGTCACCATATCTGGCGAGTAATGATAATAGGAGGTGCCATATGTACGCAATTATTGCAACAGGTGGTAAACAGTACAAAGTAGCCGAAGGCGATATCATTAACGTAGAGAAACTGGGTGCAGAAACAGGAGAGACCGTTACCTTTGATAACGTTCTTGCTGTAAGCAACGAGGGTCTGAAAGTCGGTGCTGACGTAGCAGCTGCTACCGTAACTGCCAGCGTTGTAAAGAACGCTAAAGCAAAAAAGGTTATCGTTTACAAATATAAACGGAAATCTGGCTATCACAAAAAGAACGGCCACAGACAGCAGTACACTCAGGTTAAGATTGAGAAAATCAACGCTTAATTGTTATGATCACAATTACAGTTTTTAAGCATCAGGACCAGTATCGCGGCTTTCGAAGCAGCGGCCATGCGGGATATGCGGAGGAAGGATCCGATATCATCTGTGCAGCAGTTTCCGCTCTGACAGTGAACGCGATCAATTCCATCGACGAACTGACCGACGATGCAGCCGACGTCCGACAGGACGAAGGTTATCTGGAACTGAGACTTGAAGGGACATGCTCCAAGGAGTCATCCCTGCTTCTGGATTCTCTGGTCCTCGGGCTTGAGTCCATCCAGGAGAGTTATGGAAAGAAATATATAAAGATTGCAACCAAGGAGGTGTAACGGTTATGTTAAAAATGAACCTTCAGATCTTCGCTCATAAAAAAGGTGTTGGTTCTACTAAGAACGGCAGAGATTCCGAGTCCAAGAGATTAGGAGCCAAGAGAGCAGACGGACAGTTTGTAAAAGCTGGTAACATCCTTTACAGACAGCGTGGTACCAAGATTCATCCGGGAGTAAACGTTGGACGTGGCGGTGACGACACCCTGTTCGCTCTGGTTGACGGCGTTGTTCGTTTTGAGAGAAAAGGCAGAGACAAGAAGCAGGTTTCTATCGTTCCTGTTTCCGAATAATGAGTGACACTTTAGGGCTTCAAATCATCTCTTGGTTTGGAGCCTCATTTTATATAGAAGGAGAATTTTCATGTTTGCAGACAGAGCAAAGATATTTATCCGCTCCGGAAAAGGCGGAGACGGTCATGTGAGCTTCCGTCGGGAGCTTTTCGTGCCCAACGGCGGTCCTGACGGCGGAGACGGCGGAAAAGGCGGCGATGTGATTTTCGAGGTGGATGAAGGTCTCACCAATCTGTCCGAATACCGTCACCGTGCAAAATTTACCGCGGAACCTGGAGAACAGGGCGGAAAGAAACGCTGCCACGGTGCCAATGGAAAAAATCTGATCCTGAAAGTCCCTGCCGGAACCATCATCCGCGAGGCAGAATCCGGAAAAGTCATCGCTGACATGTCCGGTGACAACAAACGCCAGGTAATCTTAAAAGGAGGCCGCGGAGGCCAGGGAAACATGCACTATGCAACCGCTACGATGCAGGTTCCCAAATATGCCCAGCCCGGTCAGGCTGCCCAGGAGCTCTGGGTAAATCTGGAGCTGAAAGTCATTGCAGACGTAGGGCTTGTCGGTTTTCCGAACGTCGGAAAATCCACCTTGCTCTCCCGTGTGAGCAACGCAAAGCCGAAGATCGCCAATTATCATTTTACAACCTTGAATCCCATGCAGGGTGTCGTAGATCTGGGTGACGGAAGCAGCTTTATCATGGCTGATATCCCCGGACTCATTGAGGGCGCTTCTGAGGGCGTCGGACTCGGCCACGAGTTCCTTCGTCATGTCGAGCGTACCAAGATCCTTCTTCATGTGGTAGATGCCGCTTCTACAGAAGGCCGCGACCCCATTGATGATATTTATAAAATTAACGAGGAACTGAAAAATTACAACGAGGAGCTGGCTTCCCGTCCGCAGATCATCGCTGCCAACAAGACAGACGTGATCTATTCCGAGGACGAGGATCCCGTAGAAAAGATCCGCGCTGAGTTTGAGCCCCAGGGCATCAAAGTATTTCCCATCTCCGCAGTCAGCGGCAAAGGTGTAAAAGAGCTTCTCTCTTACATCTGGGAGGTTTTAAAAGAGCTTCCCCAGGAGCCCGTTGTCTTCGAGCAGGAGTATTTCCCCGGCGACTACAACAGCAATGATAATCTTTCCTACACTGTGGAACAGCTGGATGAGCACACCTTTGTGGTGGAAGGCCCCAAGATCGAGAAAATGCTGGGTTACACAAACCTGGATTCCGAGAAAGGCTTCCTGTTCTTCCAGAACTTCCTGAAAAACACCGGTATTCTGAAAGATCTAGAGGCTGCCGGTATCCAGGATGGCGATACGGTCCGCATGTATGGTCTCCAGTTTGATTATTATAAAGAGTAGGAGAAAAATTTATATGACAAGCAAACAGCGTGCTTATTTAAAGGGTCTGGCCATGACTATGGATCCGATCTTCCAGATCGGAAAAAGCAGCCTGACCCCGGAAAACACCAAAGCCATCGATGAGGCCCTGGAAGCCCGGGAGCTCATCAAGATCAGTGTTCTCCAGAACTGCCTGGACGATCCGAAAGAGATCGCGGCTGTTGTGGCAGAGCGCACACGTTCCCAGGTGGTTCAGGTCATCGGCAAAAAGATCGTCCTGTACCGGGAAGGCAAAAAAGAGAAAAAGAAAATCATTCTCCCGTAAAAGGAGTGACAGAGAAATGGTAGGGAAGTGCAAGAAAAAAGGAATCATGGGCGGCACCTTTGATCCGATCCATATCGGTCATCTGATCCTCGGTGAAAACGCCTGTCTTCAGCTGGGTCTGGACTCCATTCTTTTCATGCCCAGCGGCAATCCGCCTCACAAGCCTCACCGGCCTGGCAGAGCCACCACAATGCAGCGAGTGGAGATGGTCCGGCTGGCGATTGAGGACAACCCGCATTTTGAACTTTCACTGGCGGAAACCCATGATCAGGGTTATACTTACACAGAAGAGACCCTCAGACGGCTGACGGCTGAAAATCCGGACACGGATTATTATTTTATTATGGGAGCCGATTCCCTGTTTCAGTTCGAGCACTGGAAAGGGCCGGAGGAAATCTGCCGCCTGGCCACTCTGGTGGTGGCTGTCCGGGACCATGTTTCCGAGGAAAAACTAGATGCTCAGATTCTTCACCTGAAAGAAATTTTAGGCGCCAGGATTGAGAAACTGGACACACCGAATATTGATATTTCCTCTGAGACTTTGCGTTCCTGGATTGCCAGCGGTCATTCGCTGCGCTATTATGTTCCGAACCCTGTCATTTCCTATATAGAAGAACAGCGGATTTACAGCCGAAATTAGTTTTCACAGAAAAGAGCAGAAACATGGAAGAGTACAACATCTTACGCATGCAGGACCGGCTGAAAGAATATCTCACCCGAGACCGTTTCATCCATACCCAGGGCGTTATGTACACAGCCACAGCCCTTGCCATGTGTCACGGAGAAGATCTTGTCAAAGCCCAGGTGGCCGGCCTTCTTCACGACTGTGCCAAATGCATTCCCACCGGGAAGAAGCTCAAGATCTGTAAGAAGAACGATATTGCCCTTACAAAATGGGAAGAAGAAAATGAAGCTCTTCTCCATGCCAAAGTAGGTGTCTATATCGCGAAGAAAAAGTACGGGATCACCGATCCGGAGATCTTAAATGCCATTCGGTACCATACCACGGGCAAGGCGGATATGACGCCCCTTGAAAAGATCGTCTATATCGCCGACTATATCGAGCCCGGCCGCTACAAGGCCAAGAATCTTCCGGAAGTCCGCCATCTGGCTTTCCAGGATCTCGATGAGACCATGTACCGGATCCTCAGAGATACGATCCTTTATCTGAGCGGCAGTGCCAACACGATGGACCCGTCCACAACTGAGGCATACGAATATTACCAGAAACTGCACAATGAACGAAAAGGAGCCAACACATGAGCGAATATACATCCAAAGAAATCGCAAAACTTGCCTGCGAAGCCCTTGCTGACAAAAAAGCCGACGATATCAAAGTCATCGACATCTCCGAAGTTTCCAGCCTGGCTGACTACTTTGTCATCGCCGGCGGCATGAACCGCAATCAAGTCCAGGCCATGGCCGACAATGTAGAAGAGACTCTCGGCAAAAAACTCAGTCTCTCTGCCAAACAGGTAGAGGGTTACACAACGGCAAACTGGATTCTCATGGATTACAGAGACGTAGTCATCCACATCTTTGACCAGGAAAACCGCAGATTTTATGACCTCGCCAGAATCTGGAGAGACGGTAAGGACGTTGCGGTGGAAGAGCTGTAAAGAGAATTAAATTTTGGATTTTTAAAAGCATGCATCAAGTTATTATTGGTGCATGCTTTTTTGCTTCCAGGGTTCTCAGCCATATATAAGTGTGCTATAATCATAGCCAGGAGGTGTGAGTTATGAAGAAAAATAAAAAGAAGTTATTTCGAGGTGACAACTATGATCATTGATAAAACATCGAACCTGGAACTTTACAAATCCCTGATCCCACATCTGGATGTGATCCTTAATTTTGCCCGGAAGGCTGCAGAAAAGCCGGTGGGAACCTATCCTTATCCCGGCGGCAGGATTATGATTCAGGAGGGGGAGACGAGAGCGCTGGAAGGCGCAGAATTTGAATCTCATAAAAATTTTCTTGACCTTCAGTGGATTTTGGAAGGCAAGGAGATGATGGAGTATGCCAACATTCACGACCTTACGGAAACCGTTCCCTACAATACAGAAAAAGACATCCAGTTCTGGCAGGGAAAGGGCAGTCTCATGGAGGTTCCTGCCGGTACTTTCTATCTGGTTTATCCGGAAGACGGCCACAAACCCTGCTGTCATACGGAGAAAAAGAATACTTATCGGAAAATGGTTGTCAAGATCCCTGTATGAGTTTTTTCAAAAAAATGTAAATTGCCTTGAAAAAAATCCTCCGATATAGTATAATAAATATTATGTTAACTTTACATTTTTAAGAAGAATCTGTTATCGTTTATGGAGGAATTTCATGCATATACCGAATAAGAAGATCCTTTCTTTTTTACTTGCGTGTTCCCTGTTTTCTGCTGTGCCTTTGGGAAATTATTCCCGCGCTGCAGAGACGACGGAAACGGCAAAGGATCAGTCCCTGGACACCACCTCAGCCTATCAGAATCTCATAAACACCATGAAATCAGCGACTAACAGCAGCCTGATTCTGCTTATGCGTTCTGCACCAAATCAGGAGGGCTCTTTTATAGAGACTTCTCAGGGAGCCATGTTTCAACTGACATCCGGAGATTATCTGAAGAACGGTTGGGCTAAAATCAAGAATCAAATTTATTATTTTGATAAGAATGGTTATCGGAAAACCGGCTGGCTTGCCTGGCAGAAAAAATGGTATTATCTGAAGAAAGACGGCACATTGGCTTCGAACCTCTGGGTTACAAATGGCTCTCAGAGGTGGTATGTTCAGGAAGATGGTACCCGTGCAACCGGTTTTGTGAAATATAAGAAATATACTTATTATTTCAATTCTTTCGGTTCTATGGTCAAAGGTCTTCGAGTGATCAATGGAAAAATTTACTTTTTCCGTGAAAACGGAACCATGGTAACGGGCTGGAAGTGTCTTTCAAAAAAGGTCTATTATTTCACACAGGACGGTTCTGCAGCTACCGGATGGATGGAAATCAATGGAAGCTGGTATTACTTTTTCGTTAATGGAGTGAGAGTCGCCAATCGTTCGATTGACGGAAACTATCTTGGCCCGAATGGAAAACGGGTGGCAGAGAAGCAAATAGAATCCCGCCATAAAATTTTTTGCGGAGATTCACGCACAATGCAGCTGAAAAAAGCAGTTGGCTCTTCTGAAACCAGTTATGTCTATAAATATGGCATAGGATATAACTGGTTTGTAAACGAAGGAATCCTCGAGTTAAAAAAGCTTTTGCTGGTCTACCCCCAGTCTGATGTGATTTTAAATTTTGGAGTAAATGATCTGGGGAATATTTCCAAATACATTCAGATTTACCAGGAATTGATAAATACTTACCCGAAGGCTCATTTCTATGTAATGGCCGTTAATCCGGTGGACGATGTCAAATACCCGAGTCTTGTCCAGCGAAACAAGACCACAAAACTGGTAACTATTTTTAACAGTATTCTCAAATCGGCTTTCCCGGACTGTTACATTGATACCTACAGTTACTTGGAGTCTTCCGGTTATGAGACTCTGGACGGTTGCCATTATACGACGGCCACCTGCCTGAAGATTTATCATTATACTTTAAGTGAAATTCAAAAAAAGAGCGGCAATTCCTGATACAGACAGCTTTTCAAAATAAGAATTTTGAAAAGCTGTTTTTTTCGTGAGAAAAAAATGGTATAATGCAGACAGCATTTTAATTTTAACAGGAGAAAAGGAGTATTTCATTTATGGGAGATCTTTATTTAGCCAGCGACAAACGTTATGAAAAAATGGTATACAACCGGGTTGGAAAAAGCGGTCTCAAATTTCCGGCAGTTTCTCTTGGTTTCTGGCATAATTTTGGAAGCAAGGACAACTATGACAACATGAAAGCCATGTGCAGGAAGGCTTTCGATCTCGGTATCACCCAGTTTGACCTGGCCAACAATTACGGCCCTGTCTACGGCAGCGCAGAGGAAAATGCAGGCCGGATTCTGAGCGAAGATTTCCGCCCTTACCGTGATGAACTTATTGTCACTTCAAAAGCCGGATACGATATGTGGCCCGGTCCTTACGGTGACTGGGGCAGCAAAAAATATCTGACTGCCAGCATCGATCAGAGTCTTAAACGACTTCAACTGGATTATATGGATATTTTCTATCATCACCGCATGGATCCGGAAACTCCTCTGGAGGAGACCATGGAAGCGTTGGCCTCCATCGTTCACAGCGGTAAAGCCTTGTATGCCGGTATTTCCAATTACAACGAAGAGTACACGAGAAAGGCATCCGCCATCATGAAGGAGCTTCATTGCCCGCTCATCGTTAATCAGCGCCGGTATTCTATTTTTGACCGAACCATCGAGGAGGATGGTGTCAAAAATTGCTGTAAGGAGATCGGCATGGGAATCATCGCCTTCAGCCCGCTGGCTCAGGGACTTCTCACCGACAAATATCTCCATGGAATCCCGGAAGACAGCCGTATCGCAAGGGATCATCGTTTCCTGAAGGCCTCAGCCCTGACACCAGAACGCCTGCACCAGATCAATGAACTCAACAAACTGGCGGCTGAGAGAGGCCAGACCCTGGCACAGATGGCCCTTTCCTGGATTCTGAAGGACGATGAAGTAGCTTCTGTTCTCATCGGTGCGTCCCGACCGGAACAGATCGAAGAAAATATCTCCATCGTGGAGCATCTTGATTTTACGGAAGAAGAGCTTAAGAAGATCGACGAGATCAGCAGAGAACAGGCATAAAAGGAGGAGTTTTTATGAAAGAACATACCTATCCTTTAAAAATGGACCATATCGCTGCCGGCGTGTGCTATTATCCGGAGCACTGGGGAGAAAACTACTGGAAAAAAGATCTCCAGCTCATGAAAGAGCTTGGCCTGGAAACTGCCCGGGTGGGAGAGTTTGCCTGGAATTTCTTTGAGCCCCGGGAGGGTGTTTATGATTTTGCTCTCTTTGACCGTTTCCTGGATGAGGCAAAGGAAGCAGGAGTCAAGATTATTTTCTGTACCCCCACCTGTACGCCTCCGGCCTGGCTTTCCAGACGTTACCCGGAAACGCTGAACACCACCATAGAGGGCAATCCCTACCGCCACGGCATGCGACAGCACCACAATATGACAAGTCCGGTCTACCTGGAAAAATGCGACCGGCTTATCGAAGCCATGGCTTCCCATTTTGGCAGTCATCCGGCCATCATCGGCTGGCAGCTGGACAACGAGATCAACTGCGAGATTTCTACCTATTATTCTCCGGCAGATCACGCGGCATTCCGGGAATATCTCCAGCAGAAATACCGGTCAATTGAGGAATACAATCAGGTGATTGGAGGAGATTTCTGGAACCAGTCCTGCCTTTCCTTCGATGACACGGCTCTTCCCGGTCTCACGATCTGCAATTCCAGCAATCCTCATGTGGTACTGGAGAGCAAGGATTTTGTCTCACATATTGCCATTCAGTATATGAAGCGTCAGGCCGATATCATCCGGAAATACATCGACGACAAGATTTTTATTACAACCAACGGCATTTTCCCTCATCTGGATTACCAGAAGCTCATTGAGACAGGAATCCTGGATTTTATCACTTACGACAGCTATCCGAATTTTGGCTTTGCTATCGGCACCGATCCCAGAAAAGAAGGAGCTTTTAACGATCGAAATACCTCCTTTAATCTGGCTCGGGTACGGAGTATTTCTCCCTGCTTTGGTATTATGGAACAGCAGTCCGGAGGCGGCGGCTGGAATACCAGATTGCTGCAGCCGGCTCCAAAACCGGGACAGTTAAGGCTCTGGTCCTTCCAGTCCATCGCTCACGGCGCTGATTTCGTCCATTATTTCCGTTTCCGTACCAGCGATGTAGGCACAGAAATTTACTGGACCGGCCTTTTTGATCAGGACAGCCGGGAAAATCGCCGGGTGAAAGAGGCCCGGGAGACGATTCAGGATTTTGCGAAGATCCATGACGTAGCCGGTAAGCCCTGCCTCAGCCGTGTGGCGATTCTCCAGGATTACAGGAACAACTGGGATGCAGAAAATGATATCTTCCTGAAACCGTTAAATGATCTGAGCCTGGATGCCTGGTTTAAGACTCTTCAGAGAAATCATATTCCCTTTGATTTTGTGGATTTCCGTCCCGAGAGCACGATGGAAAATCTGGCCCCCTATGATCTGCTCATTGCGCCCCATGACGCCGTACTGACAGAAAAACAGGCTGCCCTTCTGGATCAGACCGTTTCCGAAGGAAAAACGCTGATCCTCGGCGCCAGAACAGGCTGCAAGGATGAACATGGCCACATCGTCCGCCAGACCGCACCAGGGCTTCTCAGAAAGCTTGCAGGCTGCTATGTGGAAGAATATACGGTATTGGGACCGGACGATGTAAATGCCGGTTCTATGGAGTGGAAGGAGGATCATAGCATCACAGCCGTTCATTCCCTTCACGAGATCCTGATTCCTGAGGAGGCGGAAACTCTGGCTTCCTACACCGGAACCTGGTACAAAAAAGCCGCCGCTCTAGTGAGCCATTCTTATGGAAAAGGTACGGTTTATTACCTGGGAAGCGCATTCTCCGGGGATACCGCAGAAAAACTTCTCTTAAAAATGCCGGCCGTCTTTGAAGACGCTTGGTGGCTGAATCTTCCGCCGGAGGTGGAACTGACGATCCGGGGAGCAGGAGAGGAAAAGTTCTATTTTCTTCTCAATTATAAACCGGTTCCCATGCCGGCCTCTCTGACAGAGAGTGCTGTGGATCTTCTGACTGGAAAAGAACTTTCCGGTGAGATTACAATTCCACCGTATGGGGTACTGGTATTGAAAAAAATCTGAATATAATTTTTACCGCTCAGTCCGGTTTGCTTATGACTTGCTGGCTGAGCGGTATTTTTTGTATTGTAGTTTACATAATTTACTTATGTAAACTACATGAGGAGAAAATGGATATTGACGTAAGAAAAGCCTGACAACTGTTCTTATAAAACAGAAGACAGGCTATTATAATCTTTCTCAATCAGTGAAGGAAACGGAACACCCCAATGACCTTTCCCAGGATCTGAACGTCATCTGTGATGATGGGTTCCATCGCATCATTCTGCGGTTGCAGGCGGTAATGACCATCTTCCTTATAAAAAGTCTTGACGGTAGCGGAATCATCCAGAAGAGCGACAATGATCTCACCGTTTTCCGCGGTGCTTTTCTGCTCGATCAGAAGATGATCCCCACTGAAAATCCCTGCATTTATCATGCTGTCACCCTTTACTGTGAGCATGAAAGTAGGATTCTTCGGAACATATTCAGCCGGAATCGGGAAATAGCTTTCCACGTTCTCTGTAGCGAGAATCGGCTCGCCGGCAGCCACACGTCCAACGACCGGCACATTTACCAGCTCCCTGCGGACCATATTGAAGTTATCATCCAGAATCTCAATCGCGCGGGGTTTGGTCGGATCCCGGCGGATGTAGCCGTTTTTCTCCAGTGTCTCCAAATGCGCGTGAACAGAAGAGGTGGACTTCAGGTTCACTGCCTCACAGATTTCGCGTACTGCAGGCGGGAAACCGCGGTTCATAATCTGATCTTTGATATATTCCAGAATTTCTTCCTGTTTTTTTGTGATTTTTCCATATGCCATAGCTGAATACCTCCGAAAATTCAGCGGATATCCTTCTCATGACCCGCTGTGCTGCTTGCAAACGCTGCTTTTAAAAAATTATATCATGTTCGTTTCAAAATTGCAAACAAATATTCGACAGTTTTTTGTTCGAAAATATGTTCGTTTTTGTATTGACAAACGCATGTTCGTGTATTATAATGCTGTTATCGAAAGCAAACAGATGTTCGCAGCAATGCAGGGAGGTTATGATCATGAACGAAACGAGGAAGAAAAGTTACAGAA
Source organism: Fusicatenibacter faecihominis (assembly GCF_020686945.1). Classification (NCBI taxonomy): domain Bacteria; kingdom Bacillati; phylum Bacillota; class Clostridia; order Lachnospirales; family Lachnospiraceae; genus Fusicatenibacter; species Fusicatenibacter faecihominis. The sequence goes on from NZ_JAJEPR010000004.1 coordinate 188,251, forward strand.
GAACAAGAGCAAAAAGAGTAAAACGCTATACCTACCTTTCCATTCTCTTATCTGCCCTTTGCCTGGGCGGGATCACTTACAGCAAGCTGACTGTGGAAGCGACCCAGAAGAAAGCCCAGGAACCCTATAAATACTATACAGAAATACGGGTCCAGCGTGGAGATACCTTATGGGATATCGCAAACAAATATATGGATTCCAGCGTTTATCGTTCTCTTGACGACTATATGGATGAGATCCGGGAGATCAATTCGATCAATTATAACCGCATTTATAATGGTCAGCAGCTGATTATTCCTTATTATTCGGAGCAGCTTCGTTAATTTTATCAAATATTTTGTCTGGCTGCAGGGCGGAGACATCCATCCGTACCGGCAGCTTTCTTTCATCACATCTTAAGTTTGTTTTTAATTTGTCTTTTTTGCTTGCCTGTTTTTCCAAAAATGCTATAATTAATGATACCAGTGTCAAAAGGTCAAAAAGCTGTTCGTGCTTGCACGATAAGGCTTTTGAACTTGGGACACGCCAAATATAAGAAAGTAGCGATTTACGCAGTAAATCAGCGGATTTCGAATATCATAATTAATACATAGTGTGCAGAACATCGCCAGATGTTTAGATTTCAGAAAGGACTTCATGTATATGCGCAGAGAAAAATTTAAGATGGAACGGCCGAATCTGGTACAGCCAGGCGACCATGTAGAGATCACAGAGATCCAGACCAACATGAATTACAGTTATATTATTGAGCCTGCTGTGGCCATGTCAGGCTGTTTTAAAGCCCCGGAACGGCTGAAATCCAGAGAAGGTGTTATTGTAAGCGTGGATAATACGCCAAGAGGCTTCATCGTCACCGCAGAATTTGATGAGTAGGTTTACACAATAAACGAGGAAATTCCCTCAGAAAGGCAGAGAAAAGCTATGAAAACAATTTTTAAGGCAGGAAGTACGGTATTATTTCAGGGTGATTCCATCACAGATTGGGGCCGCGACGGCGGCTTGCTCATGGATATGTTTCCTGAAGGAGGCGGAGCTCTGGGGAAAGGCTATGCCTATAGAGCTGCAAAAATTTATGAATTGTTATTTCCGCATAATCCGGTAAATTTTGTCAATCGGGGCGTATCCGGAGACAGATGCCAGAATTTGCTGGAACGGTATCAGAAGGATATTCTGGAAGTGAAACCGGATTATCTGTCCATTATGATCGGTATCAACGATACCTGGCGAAGATATGATTCCAACGATATTACCTCAAAAGAACAGTTTGAGACCAATCTGACAGAGCTTCTGGAAAAGATCAAAAAAGACCTTCCGGACACGAAGCTTATGCTAATCGAGCCGTTTTTGCTTCCTACAGATCCAGAAAAAGAAATCTTCTGGGAGGATCTCGGACCCAAAATTGAAGTCGTACGCAGGCTTGCCAGAAAGTACGCCGATGTATATCTGCCAATGAATGGAATCCTGACCAACAGCCTCATCGAGAAAGTGCCTACAGAAGAGTTGAGCTACGATGGCGTGCATCTTTCTGATCCTGGCTGTGCAATTATGGCAAAGGAATATCTGAAAGCCTGGGCAGCTATTGAAAAATAAGAAAAGCTTTAAAAGTTAGAAATCAACAGAATATGCAGGGAATTTGGTGAATTTCTATAGATCTATTTGAAAAACATGTGTTTGTCGTATAGATCTATAGAGCACTCTTTTCCCTGTCAGAAAGGATTTTTTATGCCTCAGCGAGTCACTTATCACGATGAACAGGATGTGGAAAACACCTTAAAGCTTCGTGAGGTTTTAAAAACTCTTCCCGGATTTTGCCGGGATTATTTCCGGGCCATGGAGCCGACGACTTCCACGAAGACCCGTATCTCTTACGCTTACGATATCCGCGTGTTTTTCCGATTTCTCAAGGAACGGAATCCGGCTTTACGCACAATGGATATCCGGGATTTTCCTGTGGATGTGCTGGATCAGCTGGAAGCTGTTGATATTGAGGAATATCAGGAATATTTAAAAGTCTATGAGGCCTCCAGCTGTGACAAACAGATCACCAACGGCGAACGTGGCTTGAAACGAAAAATGTCAGCTCTCCGGAGCTTCTACACTTACTATTACAAACGCCAGGTGATCTCCAGCAATCCCACGCTCCTGGTCGATATGCCGAAAATCCATGAGAAATCCATCATCCGTCTGGAAGTCAATGAAACGGCCGCTCTTCTGGATTATATCGAGCATGGAGGCGACGAACTTACAGGCCAGAGGAAAATGTACTATGAAAAGACAAAAGCACGGGATCTGGCCATTGTGACCCTTCTTCTGGGCACCGGCATCCGTGTCTCCGAATGTGTGGGCCTGGATATTCAGGATATTGATTTTGACAACAACGGCATCCGTATCGTACGAAAAGGCGGTAATGAAACCATCGTCTATTTTGGGGATGAAGTGGCCGATGCCTTGAAAGCTTACCTTCCGGTCCGGGAAGGGATCACTCCCATCGCCGGTCACGAGAACGCTCTCTTCTATTCTACCCAGCGCCGTCGAATAGGTGTTCAGGCCGTAGAAAATATGGTAAAAAAATATGCCCGGGCTATCACGACCACCAAGAAGATCACCCCGCATAAGCTTCGCAGTACCTATGGCACAAGCCTTTACCGCGAAACCGGTGATATCTATCTGGTAGCCGAGGTGCTTGGACACAAAGATGTCAATACAACCCGTAAACATTACGCCGCCATGGGCGAGGATCGCCGCCGTCAGGCAGCTTCCGCCGTCCATCTGAGACGTGATTAAACGGGCATTTCCAGTATTTCCCGTATCAGTTCCATATGGGGATGGCTGGTGTCAGCCTGAAAGATGTCAATACCGTTTAAATTGGCGCAGCGTTCAGTGAAAGCCGGAAAAAGAAAGCCACATTCCGGCCTGCCGGGTTCATAATCGCCATAGACGGGACAGATGGCGCAGATCAGAAACTGATAGACCTCTTCTGACTCCCACTGGCTTTCTTTGTCCATTCCTTTTCGTGGAACGTCGTAGCTTCCATGAAAGAAATAGACGGCGTAGGGGCCTTTGCTCTTATAGGCCCCGCCGACTTTCTCATAAAACACATCCAGAAGCGCATCATTTTTCAGCTCACAGCTCTTTAATGCCATCAGAAGCTGCCAAATACTTCCGGGCTTCTGAGCATCTTCCGGAAATGCATATTCTCTCAGATTTTTGTTCGTATCTGCAAAAGGAATCTCCTTTGCAATCGCCAGATTTTCCGCCTGTTCATTCAGTTTTAATTTCAGAAAATGACGATTAAAGGTGGCATCCACATAGCCCTCCTCATCCAGATAAGCTCCGGCGATCCGGTCAAAGCAGTTTCTCTTTACCGTCATCCGCCTGGTGAGCTCCAGCATATCTTCTCTGTTAATCTTACGCATCCTTTTCCCTCTGCAGATTTCATTTTTTACGTTCTCGTCTTTCTGACGGAAGGGTCCATATGAAAGACCACATCAGCTACTTTCATCGTGGATTTCCTGTGAGAAACCAGTAAAACTGTTCTCATTTTACCTTCTTCTCTGAGAGATTTCAAGATAATTCCTTCATTTAGGGAATCCAGATTACTGGTGGGCTCATCCATCAGAAGGAAGGGCGCATCGTGCAGGAAGGCTCTGGCAATTCCGATTCTCTGTTTCTCACCACCCGAGAGGGTATCTCCCAGCTCTCCGACTTCCGTATCGTAGCCCTTCGGCAGAGTCGAGATAAACTCGTGAATAGAAGCCTTTTTGGCAGCTTCTATGATTTCCTCCCGGGAAGCATTTTCCTTTCCAATCGCAATGTTATTGGCGATGGAATCATGAAACAGCTGGGTCTCCTGCATTACAAAGCTCTCCGTGTCCCGAAGAACCGGTGTAGGAATTGTCCGTACATCTTTTCCTGAGATCGTAATGCTTCCCTTCTGTACGTCCCAGAAACGCATAAACAACCGAAGAAGGGTCGATTTTCCGGAACCGCTGGCTCCATGAATACCGATGATCTTTCCCTTCTCTATGTTTACAGAGCAGTTTTTCAGAATTTCTTCCTCTTCATAGGCAAAGCTCACATTCTCTGCCGCAGCCCCTGCAAAAGCCAGCTTCTCGCCCTCAGATCTTACAGGAATCTCCTCTACCATCGGTGTTTCCTCCAGGATAGAGAGAACCCGTTCACCGCTGGCCAGCGTCTGATTCAGGTTGTTGGAAAGGCTGGATAAGGCCACCACAGGCCCAAAGGAGCCCATCATGGCGACTGTACAGATCAGCATCGCGTCAAAGCCGATCTCGCCCTGATGATAAAGCGCCATTGTCAAAAGCAGCATGACCAGCGAAAACCCAAGGATTGAGAAATTCGTGATGGAACGCTGGCTGCCTTCCATTTTGCTGAGATCCTTCTGGAAAGAGGCCAGTTTCACGGAACGTTCATCCAATTTCCGGTTTCGCCATTTTCAGGTTGTCCCGGACGGTTCCTTTAAATAGGTAACTGTTGTGACGGATCAGCGTGACGTTTTTCAGGAGCTCTGTTTCAGAAAGCTCCTCTATGCGCCGGTTTCCGATACAGATTTCACCCTTCTGAACTTTGTTTTTTCCGGGCAGAAGGCCCGCGATGGTACTTTTTCCGCAGCCAGAAGTTCCCACCAGAGCCACAAAGCTTCCGGAAGGAACGGAAAGATTGATTCCTTTCAGGATCTCGTGGTCTTTCTCATAGGAAAAATGTACATCTGACAGCGTGATATCTAGAGCCTCTCCTTCCAGAGTCTTCGTTCCATGTTCAGACTCCGGCAGATCCAGAAGATGGAAGATCTTATCGCTGGCCGCCATTCCATTCATGGCAATATGGAAGAAAGAGCCCAGAAGCCGCAGCGGGATGAAAAATTCGGAAGCCAGGAGAATGATCGTCAGTGCTCCGGCAAAGCTTAAATGGCCATTTAAAAACTCCAGGGAGGCCACAATCATTCCGGCAGCCGCTCCACCGTAAGCTACGATATCCATAACACTGGTAGAATTAAGCTGCATGGTAAGCACCTTCATCGTGATCTGACGGAACCGCTGGGATTCCTCATCCATCTCCCGGGCCTTTTTCTCATCTGCCTGATAGATCTTCAACGTGGTCAGTCCCTGGAGATTTTCCAGGAAGCCTTTGTCAACCGCCATTCCCTGGCAATTCCTTTATCTGAAAACGTTTTCATAATTTCTAAATTTCCAAAATTGCAGTATCCATCAGCTGCTCCTGATTCCGGATTGCCTGCCAGATGGCAGGACAGAGAAAAAGACCTGCCGCCAAACTTCACGTTCAACAACAGGTCTTTTTCATCACATTTTCTTTATCTTATTTCGTTATGCAATTGCAAATTTTTGAACTGTCTTATTAAAGTCCTGGTTCTCTCCATGGCACTGAACCATAAGAACATTACCAGTCCCCAGACTGATCACACCTAAAAGTGATTTTGCGTCTACAATAGCCCGGCCATTTGCCACATCAATATCGAAATCGCATTTCTCAGCTGCCTGAACCAGCTCTGTGGCATCTTCCACTGCATTTAATTTAATCTTTGTCTGAGCCATAATATGAACCATCCTTTCTCAGATTGCAGATGTTTTCTGCGTTTTTCTTCTGACTGAGCATACTATACACGACCCACTTTTATTTGTCAACTAAAAGGATGACAAGGATCTTTTCATGAAAATCCAGAAAATATATTTATTTTTACCTGTTTCAAGAAGTAAAATCTTGCGTTTTTTAGTAATATTTTTCTTCTTTTTCCTGTTTCGATATTTTATGAAAACGTTTTCAAGGTTTTTTGACAAAAGAATCCTGAAAATTTTGTGTAAGAGTACTGTAAAAAAACGCCGGGAGACAGTTCCCCCGGCGGTTCCATTCTTCTTATGCAAAAGTATTTTCATCCAGAATGATGGTGAACGGTCCATCGTTACAGAGCTCAACTTTCATATCGGCTCCGAATTTTCCATGCTCCACAACAGGAACAGTCTCCCGGCAGCGTGCAAGCATATATTCATAGAGCTTCTCCGCGTGATCCGGCGCACCTGCCTGTGTAAATCCGGGACGGTTTCCATGCCTGCAATCGGCATAGAGCGTAAACTGAGACACCAGAAGAAGCTCTCCTCCCACGTCTTTCAGGGAAAGATTGGTCTTGCCGTTCTCATCCTCGAAGATCCGAAGACCAAGCATTTTCTTCAGATACTTATCTGCCATCGCTTCATCATCTGACGCTCCCACACCCATGAGCACCAGAAAGCCTTTTTCAATCTTGCCGATCACTTCCTGATCAACCGTGACGGAAGCATGCGTCACTCTCTGTATCACCAATCTCATTTCTTCTTGGCAGCCGCTTCCTTGAGGGCAACAAAGTTCAGGATCGCCTCCACAGAACCATCAATGCCGCAGACACTGCTATCTATGCAGAGCTGGTAGCTGGCCGCATCTCCCCATTTCTTATTAGAATAGTAATTGTAATAGCTGGCACGTTTTTTATCGGTCTTGAGGATCGAATCCTTGGCCTTGGAATCCGTCAGATCATATTTTGTTGCAATACGACGGATACGATTTTCCAGAGGCGCATGAACGAAAACAGATAACAGATTCGGATTGTCTTCCAGCGCGTAATCTGCACAGCGGCCAACCATAACACAGGGACCTTCTTTGGCGATCTCCTTGATGGCATTGAACTGTGCCAGAAAAACCTTGTGGTTAATCGGCATATCTGCAAAAGCAGAAGAAGAATAGCCCATAGAATAGGTATCCATTACCAGAGAATATAAGAAACTGTTCGTCGGGCGCTCATCGTGATTTTCAAAAATCTCTTGGCACATACCGCTGTCTTTTGCGGCCCGGTCGAGAAGCTCACTGTCATAGCATTTGATTCCCAGTTTTTCTGCCAGCCTCTGACCAATCTCTCTTCCGCCGCTTCCATACTGTCTTCCAATTGTAATGATTGCTTTTGCCATACACAACACGTCCTTTCTTTATCCATTCCAGACGATACACAGAATGGATTTTTGTTTGTGAATAGTATAGCATAAAAATGTGAAAATGTACATTTATTTTGGTAATTTTTTCAAAAGTTTTTCAAAATATTCTGGCAATGGAGCTGAAAATTCTATATATTCACCTGTAGACGGATGGTCGAAGCCTAAAACCATGGCATGCAGCGTCTGCCCCTCCAGATGGAAGGGATTCTCTTTCGGCCCGTACACCTCATCGCCGAGAAGCGGATGATGAAGACTGGACAAATGAACGCGGATCTGATGCGTTCTCCCAGTCTCCAGCTGACATTCAATGTAGGTATAATTACGAAAACGCTCCAGTACCCGGTAATGGGTCACTGCCTCTTTTCCGTTCTTGTAATTGATGGCCATTTTCTTCCGCTCCACAGGATGACGGCCGATAGGCGCATCAATGGTGCCTTCGTCTTCTTTGATGTTTCCATAGACGATTGCCCGGTATTTTCTCGTGATAGAATGAACTTTCAGCTGTTCCGCGATCGAGCGATGAGCGAGGTCATTTTTGCAGACCAGAAGGGAACCCGTAGTATCCCGGTCAATGCGGTGGACAATGCCAGGACGCATGACGCCGTTGATGCCGGAAAGACTGTCCCCGCAGTGGTATAAAAGAGCGTTAACCAGAGTTCCGCTGTAATGGCCGGCTCCGGGATGGACCACCATTCCCTTAGGCTTATTGACCACCAGAACGTCACTGTCCTCATAAAGGATATCGAGGGGAATATTTTCCGGCAGGATATCCGGTTCCATGGCAGGCGGGATTTTGATCTCGATCTCATCCTTTTCCCTGAGCCGGTAATTGGCCTTCAGGGCCTTTCCTCCCAGAGTCACCATGCCTTCTTTCAGAAGTTTCTGAATATAAGAACGGGAGAGCTCGGAAAGCTCTCCTGATAAAAATTTGTCGATCCGTTCACCGGCATTTTCCACGCCGATCTCGTAAGTAAATTCGTCCATTTGTCCTCCTGTCATTTCTTTCCGGAAAGGCAGGAAAGCTCCTCCTCTCCTGTGATCAGATAAAGAATGGCAAAAAGCGCCACTCCCACCGTTACATAAATATCCGCCACATTGAACACCGGAAAATCAATCAGGGAAAAATAGAAAAAGTCAATGACATAGCCCAGACGCAGGCGGTCGATGAGATTTCCAATTCCCCCGGCAGCGATCATGGTAAGCGAAATAAAAAAAGGAAGATATTTCCGTTTTTTCGGAAAACGGCGGAACAAAAACACCGCCAGAACAAGAATAAGGCCTGTCCCTAAAAGGAACATCCAGCGCATATTTTCAAAAATTCCAAAGGCCGCGCCCCGGTTTTCCAGATAGAACAATTCAAAGACCCCCGGAATCAGTACAATAGTATCCCGGTCTTTCAGGCCATGAACAGCCAGCTCTTTGCTCCACTGATCGATAATGACCAGTATGAGAAGAGCCGCCAGACACCCGAGGATGTACCAGCGGTCATTTTTTTTATTCTTCATCTTCTTCTCCGTTATCAAGGAAATAGTGGACTGCAGCACGGATCTCTTCGTCTGTCACCGTAAAGTCCACATAAGCATGGCCGATGCTCTTTAAAAGGATAAACTTGATCTGGCCGTGCTCCATTTTTTTGTCAGATTTTGTAGCCAGAACCACCTCATTCTCATCCAGAGCATCCAGGAAAATCGGCAGATCAAACCCTACGTTCATATCGCGGATCTCGAAAAACTCTTCGTTGGTGAGAAGACCTCTCTTCCAGGAAATATAAGCGGCGCAGAGATATCCAAGAGCCACGCACTGACCGTGGAGCATCTGGAAATTCTGAATTTTTTCGATAGCATGGCCTACGGTGTGCCCCAGATTCAGAAGCGCACGCTCCCCTTTTTCTGTGGGATCCTTCTCTACAACAGCTTTTTTGATCTTCATGCTCTCCAGAACCATGGTCTTCAAAGCCTCAACTTCCCGGTCCTGAATCTCAAACATCTGATTGATGCACCATTCATAATAGGAAGCGTTTTTGATCAGACCATGTTTCAGCACCTCGCCCATACCGCAGGCGAACTGCTCTGCCGTAAGAGTCTTGAGTGTGGAAAGGTTGGCATAAACCAGGGAGGGATGATGGAAAGCTCCCACCATATTCTTGTAACCGTCGAAATCCACGCCGGTTTTTCCGCCGATGCTGCTGTCTACCTGGGCCAGCAGAGTGGTGGGGATCTGGATGAAATCAATGCCACGAAGATAGGTAGCAGCCGCATAACCTGTCAGATCGCCGGTGACACCTCCGCCCAGGGCGGCAAGAACATCTTTCCGGTCAAAATGAGCCTCAATGAGGTGGCGGTAGAGCTCTCTCACAGTGTCAAGATTTTTGGAGGGTTCGCCAGACGGAAAGGTAAAAATGCTTACCCCGGCAAAACTTTTTTCCAGAACCGCCTTTACCGGATTCAGATAGAGGGAGGCTACCGTACTGTCAGTTACGATACAGATTTTTCTTTTTTCCGGCTCCAGAGTCTTGACTGCCTCGGTAAGGCCGTCAAAATTTTCCTCCAGGTAAATATCATAAGAAGTTCTCTGACCTGTTTTCACAGTCAGAGCTTTTTTGATCTCTTCACTCATAATCGTTTCTCCTTTTTATAGATACTTTTCAATCTCAATAACGCAGCGGCCTTTCTTTGTCTGGCCGCCCAGGGTCAAGAGGCGGAAACGGCCGTTTCCACGAACGGAAATCAGGTCATTTTCCTTCAGCTGGCAGCCGTTGGACGTCGCCAGTCTGCCGTTGACGAAGACCTTTCCTTCTTCAATGAGGGAAACCAGACTGCTTCTGGATGCCTTCAGAGCCACAGACATAACGCTGTCCAGCCGTACGGTGCTCACGGTTCCGCGGACAACCTCGGTGTGCTCCGTTACCTGAATCTCATCTGGAGCCGCCTCTTCCACCAGAACCGGCGTATGGCGGACTCTGGTGAGCTCCTGCTGAAGAAAAGGTGCAATCCCTTCTTCACAGAAGAAAATGGCTTCTTTTTCTCCCACCAGGATGTCTCCGATCTTGGAACGGTCCACACCCAGGTTTAAAAGAGCCCCCAGATAATCCCGGTGGCTTAAATCCTCTGCAAATTTCTTCTGAAGAGGTCGAATCTTTAATGAAATGATGGGAAAGTCATAACTATAAGAAAGAGCATCAGGAAGAAAGGCTGCTATCTGACGCTCTGCATGTTCATAGCCGCCAAAGAGCTGATAGGAAACATATCCAAACTCCCTGGTGCAGCTATGAAAAATATTCAGTTCATTAAGATTCATGAAATCGGTGAAGACCGCGATCCCTCTTCGGTCGGCAGCGCTGGCCAGATCTTTCAGTCTCTTTTTAAATAACTCTTCTTCCCGATTCATCTTCGTTTCTCCTAAAATCTGGAAGAATGAACGGACGGCACATCAAAGGAACCGCCTAAGATCTCCTGAATATCACCGGATACATCCACTGTAGACGGGGTGATGATAAAGATATAACCGCTGATCTTCTGAAGAGTGCCGTTGATGGCATAACAGGAACCAGAAGAAAAGTCGATGATTCGCTGCGCAATATCCAGATCCAGGCCTTCCATATTCAGGACAACAGTACAGCCGCCGAGAAGTGTCTCGGTGATTTCTCTGGCATCCTCCATGGACTTCGGCTTAATCACACAGACTTCCATTCCGCTGCTCTTCCGCGGGCGGATGGGGGAAACCTTACTGCTGGTCACAGGCTGAGTCTTAATCTGTCTGGGACGCTCGGAAGCAGGCGCCTTTGGTGCAGGTGCTTTGGTTTTTCTGGCTTCCTTGATCTTGAAGTCATCCTGAAAATCATCATCTTCATCAAAGCTGTCGTTTTTCTTGAAAAAATGTTTCTTCGCAGGGCGTTCTTCCTCAAATTCGTCATCAATCTCATCATCCAGATAATCATCGTCATCATAATCATCGTTTAGTTTCATGACGTTTAAGAATTTGTCTAATACTCCCATTTTTATCTCCTATCTTTATCCAATCTGATAATTTCTTTCTCCGAAGATTCCGGTCCCTACGCGGACCATGGTTGCACCTTCTTCAATGGCTACCTCGTAATCGCCGGTCATTCCCATACTAAGATGATGCATAGTAACATTATCAATGTTTTTGGCGGCGATGTCAACAGATAATTTTCTTAATTTTACAAAATATTGACGATTTTCTTCGGCATTCTCAACAAAAGGAGCAATGGTCATGAGACCTTCCACCCGAATGTTGGACAGTTTTGCAATCTCACGGATAGCATTTTCGGTTTTCTCCACCAGAAAGCCGGACTTGCTCTCCTCCTGAGCCACATTGACTTCCACCAGAACCGGCATGATCCGGTTGTGCTTTTTTGCCTCTGCATTGACGGCCTCGGCCAGATGGATGGAATCGATGGAATGGATCAGCACAACCCGGTCAATAACGTACTTGATCTTGTTTGTCTGCAGATGGCCGATCATATGGAAACGCAGATTTTGGGGAAGGACTTCATATTTGTCCCGGAGCTCCTGAGGTTTATTTTCTCCAAAATCCACAATTCCCGCCGTCATGACCTCCTCGATCATCTCCACCGGCTTTGTCTTGCTCACAGCAACCAGAAGAACGTCCTCTCTTTTACGGCCGCTTCTATCGCAGGCTGCCTGGATTCGTTCTTCCACATCTTTCAGGTTATCGAGTAACATACTCATGTTTTACACTTCGCTTTCTGTATATTAGTAGTGAATCACAATGTCTTCATCATTGACCGTATCTGCATTCAGAGCAATATGATCGTACTGGGCCAGGCCGAAAGTAGAGCCCGCCTCAACGATGCAGTATTCCTCGTTCTCATCGATGATGGTGATCTCACGGAAAATGGCATAGCCTTTGTTGATGTTGTAAACACCGTTGATGGTCTCCGTCTCGCCGATCGTGTAAGTCTTCTGGCTGTTCTGCTTGCGGATCACATCGCCTTCATTGAAACTTGTGCAGTCTACAAGGAAACCGCCGTCATCTGCCTTGTCATATACCGTGACCGTCTTTGTCTTTACTGATTCTGCTCCGTTTTTATCCACCACCGGGCAAAGAACGCTGATCTCGGAGGGCATACTCGTAGTCTCTCTGTCGTAGACGGCAAACTCATCCGGAATCTTGTAAAAACGCTTCGTGGCAATGGCGGAATTGGGAATCTTTAAGCCGGTCTTCCGGTTCAGCACCAGCTCGATATCCACATAACGCTCGGAAGCATAAAGGCTCATGCATTTATCCATCGTCAGGATTCCAATATATGAGCTTCCCTGCTTCTGGAGCTGAAAGCCCGCATAAAAGATCGTATCATCTTTTAAGAAGCGGAATTTCACGCTGGTGCTGTCCGCCAACTCCGTGGCCATCTTCTGATCCAGCAGAATGCAGAGATACCAGGTCTCATCCGTCACCAGCTTATAAATCGGATCTCCGCTTTTAACAGTTTTGTTCATACGGAGATTTTTCTTTTCGTAATTTTTCTGCTCAAAGTCAGAGGCCGTGACTGTCTCCGGAAGCTTTGACTCAAAACCATCCGTGGAGAGAACGACAATTCCCTCCGTGGGAGCTGTGCAGGCGTTGATGATGGAACTTCCGTCCGCTCCTGCTGTCCCTGTGTTTCCCACCTCAAGAAGTGTGCTTTCCAGATCACCTTTAAAATTGTAGATGGACTGGAAATTTTCCTGCTGAAAGCCAAGGGAAAAGCTCTCCATCTCGTCCTTGAGATTTTTCAGGGTATCCTCATCCAGACTGCTCTCCTCCGTCATTGCACTGGCAGCCTCGCTTCCCGTGCTTACCTTTTCCGGAACCAGAGAGGTTGTGGCTGAACCTTCGTTCACCGTGCAGACTGCCGTACCCGTGCCCGCCTTGCTGCCCTCACGGACATAATAGCTCACATTTCCCGCATGATCCGCATTGATAATGGTCTCTGAGCGAAGCGCCAGGGCGCTGTAGCGGTAATTTCCTGCCAGAGGACCAGCCGTCACTTCATAGGCTGTAATATGATCGGTTGTCACATACATGACAAGGCAGATGATCATATAAATGAAAATAACACCGAACAGAACCGTTCCGATGTTGAAAACCGGACCGTTTCTGTATTTCACGATCTTATTGTTTTTCTGTTTGTTCAAAGAAACATCCTCCTTATCCAAGGTATTTTACCACTTATTTACCTATCTCTCAACCGCTTTTTTGATTTCTTTGCATTGAGTGTATAAATTTCCCAAAAAAGACAACACTAAGATAAAATCATAAGGAGGAATTGATATGAATTTAAAATGGCTTGACTACATTACTCTGACCCTTGTCATCATCGGCGCTGTCAACTGGGGCCTGGTCGGTTTTTTCAAATTCGACCTGGTGGCTTACCTTTTCGGCTCACTGTCCCTGCTCTCAAGAATCATCTATGCCCTGGTGGGACTCTCCGGACTCTATGTTTTAAGTATGTACGGCCGCATCGTTGCCGTAGGAGAAGAAGCAGGCGAATAAAAACAAATAAAAAGGGCTGCCTTCCTTTTCGGAGACAGCCCTCATCTTTCGGATATGTATTACAATGAAACAATTACCTTTGATTTCGCGCATTCCGGAAGATCGCACTCGTTCATGGATACGCTCAGTACAAAATTCACACCAAAAGTTTCACCGATCTTATCAAGTTTTTCAATTGTAGTGCTGATGTCACAGCCTTCCAGCTTTGCAACCTTTAAGAAACTGTCCAGGTACATCTGCTCCAGATCGTGATCCTGTGAAAGAATACCACAGATAAATCCGATAAATTCGTCGCTGTTTCCAATGGGGAATGCGGAAGTATCAATCAAACGAATCTTGTTGTTTAACTCATACATGTGTTTCGCATTCTTGTCCAGGTATACGATGCTGCCATGGGCAGTTTTAATCTCCGTATTTACCTTGTCCAGTAATTGTTTTGTCTTTCCTTTGCCTTTCTCACCTGCGATGATCTGTATCATTGTAATCTCCTCCTTTAGTCTATCGACACAAGTAATTATATTGCAATTATACTATATCGTTCTCAAAAATACAACTATTTTTCGTTTATTTTACCTAAAAGTTGATTCATTTCCTGATAAAGGCTGTCTTTGTCAGGTTCTTTCATGATTACGGTCACATAAGGGTTGCCATATTTGTTCTTGGAGAGCAGAACCAGGCAGGCTCCGGCCTCGCTGGTAGTTCCGGTTTTGCCGCCTACGACCTCAACATCCTTCGGAGGAACCGCCTGATTGATAAAATAGTGGTTCGTGGACTCCCAGGTAATATTCCGCTCTTCGCCGGTCGTCGTGTTGAAAGAAGCATAGTAGCTGTGGCGGCTGATGATATCGCGGAAATCATCATTTTTCAAAGCCTCATGGAAAATCAGGTACATATCATAGACGGTGGTGTAATGGTTTTCATCCTGAAGACCATGGGGATTCATAAAATGTGTATTTACAGCCCCTATCTCTGCCGCCTGTTCATTCATCATAGCCACAAAGTTCTCCACGCTGCCGCCTACATTTTTCGCGATGGTCATGGCGGCGTCATTACCGGAATTGATCATGAGTCCCAGAAGCAGTTCCCTTAAGCTTAAGACGTCCCCCGGCTGGATCTCACAGACGGAAGAACCCACATCGATATCCCGGCACTCGTCTCCCACGGTGACCATCTCGTCGAGGTTTCCATTTTTCAGTGCCACCAGGCAGGTCATGATCTTGGTCAGACTCGCGGGATAGCGCCGCTCATGAACAGCCTTCGCGTAGACCGTCTGATGATCGGCCTCGGAAAAAATAGCCGCTGACACGGCCTCCACGGAAAAGTCAGAAAGAACGACATCCTCCTGCGGAGCCACACAGAGATCTGAGGCAAAGGAGGTGGAAAAATCACCGTCAAAACTTACTGTGGTAAGCCCGAAGGTGCTGTCCGTCTTATCATAAGCTTTCACCAGCTCGATCTCATGACTTTTCAGGAGAAACTCATATCCCAAGCCTCCCAGAAGAAGGACCAGAATCACCAGAAGAGAGACAAAACGAATGATCAGCCGCCGTTGTCTGCGCCTGCGGCTGATCTCTCTCTGGTAAGTGCTCCTTCTCTCCCTGGGAATTGTTTTTTCATTTTTATTTGTACATCTCACGCCACTCTAAATCTCCTCTGTCTAATGATTTGATGAGCAATTCTGCTGTTGCCAAGTTCGTAGCCAGTGGAATGTTGTGGGTATCACAAAGACGGAAAATATCCTTGATATCCGGCTCGAATTTTTTGGGATTCATGGGATCTCGAAGAAAAATCATAAGGTCGATGCCGTTATTCTCGATCTGCGCCGCCATCTGCTGGATTCCGCCCAGGTGTCCGGCCAGGTATCGATGGACATTCAGATTTGTGACTTCTTCAATGAGCCGTCCGGTGGTATCTGTGGCATACAGAGTATTTTTACTCAGGATCCCTCTGTATGCGATGCAGAAATTCTGCATTAAAATCTTCTTTGCATCATGTGCAACTAATCCAATGTTCATGATTTGCTACCCCCTGTTAATATTTTCGTACCTGAAGCCCTACATTCAGAACCAGACCGATTCCGATACAGAAGCTGACAAGAGATGTCAGCCCGTAGCTTACAAAGGGAAGTGTAAGGCCGGTGTTTGGCATCAGGCCAGTCGTAACACAGATGTTGATAAAGCTCTGAAAAAAGATCAAAGCTCCCATTCCGCACCCTACAAGGGTGCCTGGAAGATCTCTTGCATGTCTTCCGATGTTGATACACTCCAAAGCGATCAGAAGCTCCAGGATAATAATGATACAACATCCAAGAAAACCAAGCTCCTCACCGGCCACAGCGAAAATAAAGTCTGTCTGGGATTCGGAAATGAAATTTCCGTTTTTTACTGACGAAACCACATTATTGTCCAGACCTTTTCCGTAAAGCTGTCCGGATCCGATGGCTATGATCGAATTTACCTGCTGTCTGGCAATATCCGGATACTCCTCCGGTTTCAGCCACGCCAGGATACGATTTGCCTGATAGCCCTGGAGAACCTGCTGATCCGGCGACAGGATCAGACTCATAAGGAGAACCGCCAACGGAACACATGCCACTATTATACCACCAACAATTTTATAACTCAATCCTGATACAAAAAACATTGCACAAAAAAGTAATACAAATACGATGGTCGTGGAAAGATCCGGTTCCTTCAAAAGCAGGGCTGTCGGAGCTGCCACAAGAAGCAAAGCGATCAGGATCGTTTTGAAGCGGCTGATATCTTCTTCATGTTTTGAAAAAAACTTGGCAAAAAATGCGATCATCAGGATTTTTACCACATCGGAAGGCTGAAACTGCAGGACTCCTCCCACACGAATCCAACGTGTTGCACCACCCACATTTTCACCGGCAAGCAGCACGGCGGCAAGAAGTCCGATACCCACAAAATAAGAAAGCCAGTAAAAACCCAAAACCCAGCTGTAATCGATCAGTGAGGTGAGCACCATGACCACCAGTCCCAGAATCAGTCCCGCGATCTGTTTTGTCTGTACGCTCTCTTTTGCACTTCCGATCACCAGGATTCCCACGACAGAAAGCGCGATCACCCATATGATCAGTCGAAAATTATAGTCCTTTAATCTGTATTGTCTTAGCATGTTTCACACCCTGTTCTTCTTTGGTCGTTATTTCCAAGTGTATCGTCATCCTGGTTCTGTCAATTTCCAGGTATTTTTCCATGACGGATAAAATTTCCTGTTTCATCAGTTCCACCATCTCCGGCGTACAGTTCAGCCTGTCTGACAGCACCACCGTGGACAGTCTGTCTTTCGCAACCCTGCAGGAATTATCCTGACGCATGAAACTGAATTTTTTCATAGAAGCCCTCCGTTATCTGTTCCTGTGAAACAGCTCGGATATTCTGGAGAGAAAGCCCGGTGTCCGGTCAAGCTCCATCAAAGGCACTTCCTCACCGAGAATCCTGCGGCACACGTTGAAAAATGCCTGTCCCGCCGGCGTATCGTCTCCTGCCAGAGGTTCTCCCTGATTTGTGAAGATGACCACCTCCTCGTCATCCGGCACCGCTCCGATGAGATTTACCGCGAGGATCTCCACAACATCCTCCACGGACATCATCTCTCCGCGCCGCACCATATCCGGCCGGATCCGGTTGATCAGAAGGTCGATATCCCGGAGGTCAGCAGCTTCCAACAGGCCAATGATCCGATCCGCGTCACGGATGGCGGAAACCTCCGGAGTTGTAACCACAATAGCCCGCTCCGCTCCGGCAATGGCATTTTTAAAGCCCTGCTCGATGCCTGCGGGGCAATCCAGGAGTACATAGTCAAAATGTTCCTTCAGTTCCTCCGTCAGCTTGATCATCTGTTCCGGAGTTACTGCGGATTTGTCTCTGGTCTGGGCGGAAGGAAGAAGGGAAAGCTCCGGGCAACGCTTATCCTTGATCAGCGCCTGCTTGAGACGGCAGTTTCCCTCGATGACGTCCACCATATTGTAGACGATCCGGTTTTCCAGCCCCAGAACCACATCCAGATTCCGAAGACCGATGTCTGTATCGATGACCACGGTCCTCTTTTTCATACGGGCCAGGCCCATTCCGATATTTGCTGTAGCGGTGGTCTTTCCCACGCCGCCTTTTCCAGATGTTATCACAATGACTTCACTCATAGTTTTGCCTCCGATTTCCATCTCATTCAATTACTGGTTTGGTCATCCTTGGTGTTTTTCTGATCTTATACGGAAAGCTCTCCCAGGGTTTCCTGGGAAATAGGTTTCACATAA
Source organism: Fusicatenibacter faecihominis (assembly GCF_020686945.1). NCBI lineage: Bacteria > Bacillati > Bacillota > Clostridia > Lachnospirales > Lachnospiraceae > Fusicatenibacter > Fusicatenibacter faecihominis. The sequence continues at coordinate 206,044 of NZ_JAJEPR010000004.1, forward strand.
ATGTGATCTTCTTTTACATAGGCGATTTTCGGGTCCATCTTGTATTCCGCGATATCCACCCGCTTGGTGATAGCGCTCCGGGCCATTTTATCTGCAATCTTGACCTGAATAGGCTTCATGACGAGAGCTGCGACAAAGCAGCTTCTGTCACCAGTAGCTCCCGCATAGGCCGTTCCCCGAAGGGAACCCAGGATCACGATGTTTCCCTTGGAAACCACATTGGCTCCGGGATTCACATCTCCGATGATCACAATGCTGTGCTCGGTCTCCAGAACCTGGCCGGCCCGGAGTGTTCCCCGGTAAAACCAGCCGTCCTCTGTTTCTTTTGCCTCCATGGCCTTATCCACTGCCTGATGAAAAAGCATTTCCTCTTTCTGATCTTCGTCGATAACACAGAGGATATGGAGTCCACAGCTGTTGACGATGGTCTCCACCACCTGCTTTTCTTCTGACTGGCTTAATACCCGTCCCCGGATTGTCATAGCCATCTTGGCATTTTTGAAAAACTTTGCGGATTCTTTGAATTTATCTTCAATGTCCTTCAACAGTTCCTCAAAGGGAAGATCTTTATCCAGAATAACGATCAGACCGTACTTATTGCATTTGATAATCACGGAATGGATGTTCATTTTTCTCTGGCCTCCTGCTTTTGTTTAATCCTGGCTACTGCCCTTTGTTACATTCTGGATCGCATTTCCTGCGGTACCGTCGATAATGGTATCTTTATCCTTCAGATTGAAATAATAGCACATGATGTCTTTTGCCACCAGAGCTGCGTTTCTGGAGGAGTAACCGTTAGTGATACGGACTGCCATGGAAATCTCAGGATTTTCATAGGGGGCATATCCGATAAACAGCGCATGGTTCGCTTTATCTGTTCTCTGCTGGGCCGTACCGGTTTTTCCGGCTGCGTTGAAGTTGTACTGGGTCTGCAGATTAGCAAAGATACCATTTCCGTTATTGATGGTCACATCATGCATACCTGCATGAATCGTCGTCCAGAGATCCTGCGGGAGCTCCAGGCGGTTGTGTACCACCGGATCCGGCTCTTCCTGGGTATTTCCGGAAGCGTCGGTGATCTTGTCGAGAAGGGTCAGATCATAGCAGGTTCCGCTGTTTGCCAGGGTCGTCACATATCTGGCCAGCTGGGAAGTCGTGAATGCGTTGTTACTCTGTCCCATAGCTGCACGGGTCGGGTCGGCGGTAGCGATCTGGGGATCCATCTCGCTGATCTCGATGCCGCTGGTGGAATCGAAACCGTACATCTCCGCATATTTATTGAGAAGAGTCATATCGCCGACGTATTCTCCATTTTCGTTCTGACCCAGATAATAACCAACCGTATTAAAATAGAAGTTACAGGAATCACGGATGGCTGTCTCCAGCGTTTCCGGTCCATGGGATCCCCAGCCGTCCGCTGCGGAATAAATCCAGCAGTTGATGGGATTATCCTTCTCTACCAGGTCAAATTTACCGGTACAGGTGATGGTATCATAAATGGAGATCTTATTCTCCATGACTCCGGCGGTGGCAGTCACCAGCTTGAAGGTGGAACCTGGAGCTGTTACCTCCTGGGTCGCACGATTATAAAAGGGACTGGATTTGTCCGTGCGGAGTTTCTCATAATATTTACTGTCCATCGTGTTTGCCAGCAGGTTATTGTCATAGCTGGGATAGGTTACACAGGCCAGCACGTTGCCATTGTCCGGATCCGTAATGACTACAGAACCGGAGCAGGGTTCCAGAGCCAGCTGGGCCGGTGTCAGCTCCAGCTTGTAGATCTTGGAGCGAATGAAATCATAAGCGCCCATCGTACCTGATGCCAGAGCGGTATAATCGTCATCGTTCTTCTCCAGTATTCCCTGGTCAAAGAGAAGAAGGCAGATATCACGGCCGCTGAGCTGTTCTTCCTCGATCATGTACTTGTATACCTGTCTTGTGAAGGCATCATCTGTTTTCAGATAGTCAAAAATGTAATCTGCCAGAGCATTATAGATCTCATCGGAAGCCAGATATTCGGAATCCAGCTGAAGTTTTCCGATATCGATCCAGTCCTTGCTGATGGCATAGGTGAGAAATTCCTTCAGGCTGATGGTCTCGTCCTCTCTCCAGGCCTTGTAGGTCTCATCATTCTTGTCGATGGCGTCCGTATCCAAGATGCCCGTGCCCTCAGCCAGCATATCGTTCACGATATAGGAAGAGTATGCTTTCATCTCATTGGTGAGATCCTGATAAGCCGTAGGAGTGTCAGAAGTCAGCTCACTGCGGATCTCAGAAAATACATTCTCCTCCTTGGAGAGGAAAGCCTGATAGACCTGTTTTTCCAGATCGCTGGCATCATCCGAGGAAAGATGCTCCACATCAAGGATCTGGTTTTCAAACAAAGCATAATAAACTTCGTACACAGGTATCCTGATCTCGTCAGAACCGCCGCTTTCGTTGTCCACTTCCTTGGCATCTACCATGTTCTGGTAGACGATGGCTGCGATGTAAGACTCCAAGATACCACGGTGATCCTGAATCTGGGCGTCAACG